>NZ_MNQY01000153.1:0-13420 GCF_001915675.1 Parabacteroides sp. merdae-related_45_40
TTTTGTGATCTTGAGTCAAGCATGGAAACAAGGGGATTTAATGCACCTCCATAGTTTTTGGCAATGCTTTTATCATAATAATATCCCAATATTTAATGAATGTCCCTAAGATGTGTGGCTGCCGATTCCATATATGCTAATAATGCCAACAGAAAGTTTTCGATGCAACATCGAAGCATGTTTAATTATCAGCGTTTTAGCATTTTAATCGGTACAAATATATTTTTGACAAAGAATTCATTTTCTATGTACAAGTGCAAACCTTTGTTTTTCAGCCTTTTATTGATTTTATTTGTACCGCCTTTCTTCATTCAAATTTTGTATATCAAAAATCAAGTATAAAACTTTGATTCTTTGATAGTTTTATCCCATGCGCTACATGATGATGGTACAACAAAGATAGGTCTTTTTTGTGAATTTCTCAATGTATTAATGTGGAAAATAATAATATATTTAAGTAGTACTTGTGGTGTAATCCGGAGATTATTTATGTTTTTGATTATGTAACAAAATCAAAAAAAGTAAGACGATATTACATCATTATCATTGGGAACTTAATTTTTTTCTATGTTGTTTCCAGTTTAGGATACTTTGTCGTATGTTTACTATTTAGGTGTGGATGCGGCAAGCGGTAGGATATTGAAAATAAAATAAAAAAATATAGGATTTATAATCAAGCACTATGATTTGACGATAAGTTTTTTATAAAAAAAGGTACAAAAATGCCTCTGAAACAAAGGTGGACAAATTATGATTGTTTTGCAAAGTAATCAGTCTTCAACTAATAGGCATAAATCGGGTCTTGGAACGAGATTTCACCAGCCTATCAATATATCATTCTTGATAAGAGTAACTTTTGAACGGAATATTGAGATCGTTGAAGAGATTTGATAGCAATGTATCACTTCGGTTTAACTGATGGCCTTTTTTCCAGCTATAAGGTTGATATAGTTAAGTTGATGTGTGGTCAGTGTTTGTTACAAACGACGACTTATATGACAGCGGTCGCTATTTTTTTAAGATTGCCTAATAGAAATAATATATTGTTTGTTATCTGTAAAATATCAGCCTTATGAATAATATAATAGCATTTAATATCTCAACGCCCAATAATGTGGCCGAAGCAGATTTCTGCAGAAATAAATTCAAAAATTTATCTCTGTAACACATCATAAAATAAAATAAAACTGCTATATTTGCATATTATATGATATGTTGAGCTATGACAAAAAGTACAATGGGTACCAAGTTGCCAAGGAAATTGGAGCAGAAGATGAAGATAGTCGGTGAGCAGATCAGGCTGGCCAGACTGCGTAGAAATCTCAGTATTGCTCAGGTTGCCGAACGTGCCACCTGTTCACCTCTTACGGTTTCACGCATAGAGAAAGGTGTACCGACAGTGGCAATAGGCATTTATCTTAGGGTGCTTTATGCACTTCAGTTGGATGATGATCTTCTTCTGCTTGCAAAAGAAGATGCAATGGGAAAGGCCTTGCAGGATTTGAGTCTTAAGAAACGAGAAAGAGCATCCAAAAAAGAATAAGCGATGAAAAAACTTTATGTATTTGCCGATTTCGATTGGCTGAAAGAACCAAGGCTTGTTGGAGAGCTAAGTTACGAATCACTTCGTGGCTCTGACAGCTATGGATTTTGTTATAGTAATGAGTGGTTGAAGGACTATGGTAGTCTGTTTCTTAGTGATGATTTGAACAATTATCCTGGTCAGCAGTACACGGCTCTCGGCAAGGATATTTTCGGATGCTTTTCGGATGCTCTTCCAGACAGGTGGGGACGTACATTGATAAATCGCAGGGAGCAGATTCTGGCAAAGGATGAAAAACGCCCGGTGCGTAGGCTTTCTTCGTTTGACTATCTTATAGGGATTGAAGACTTTTCTCGTATGGGAGGTTTCCGTTTCAAAGAATCCATGGATGGAAACTATATTAATGCAAGTGAAACCTTGCGCATTCCTCCATTGACAGACATACGTGAGTTGATTGCAGCCAGTTCTGAAATAGAGAAAAGCGAAGAAGAGGATCAGCTTCCTGAAATGCGATGGATTGCACAGTTGGTGCAGCCAGGCTCTTCTCTTGGTGGTGCACGTCCAAAAGCAAGTGTGCTTGATGAAAACAAGAATCTTTGTATAGCAAAGTTTCCGTCCCGTAAGGATGATTATGATGCAGGTCTTTGGGAACATTTTTCGCATCTTTTGGCAAAAAAAACTGGGATCAATGCAGCGGAAACAAGAGTAATCTCTACAAATGATAAATATCATACTTTGCTTTCCAGACGATTTGACAGACGAGAAGATGGTAAACGTATACACTTTGCTTCAGCCATGACACTTTTGGGGTTGAATGATGGAGCTAATGCCAATACAGGCAATGGCTATTTGGATATTGTTGATTTTATCATTCAAAACTGTACCAATGTGGAAGATAATCTGAAAGAGCTGTATCGTAGAGTGGCGTTCAACATTTGTATTGGTAACACAGATGATCATTTCCGTAATCATGGTTTCCTTCTGACTGTCAAGGGATGGACTCTGTCACCGGCATATGATATGAATCCTACCTTAAACGAATATCAGAGTCTGTTGATTAACAGCTATACCAATAAATCGGATTTGAAAGAATTGTTGGATTCTTGTGAAGAGTATATGATTCCGGAAGATACTGCCGGGCAAATCATCGCTGAGGTGCTGAATGCAGTTATGGAATGGAGAACATTAGCTACGAAATTGGAAATTGCGAAAAGTGAGCAGGAACGTTTTGCTGCGGTTTTTGAGAAGCAAATACTATAGATAGTCAATTATCCATGTACCCTAAGTTCTATTAATGCAAAAATTAATCATCTGCAGTATAATAATTAGTAAAGAATAACAAGTTGAAACAATAAATAAAAGTCATGACTGAAATTGAATTCAAATGGTTAACTGAACTTCTCGCTGTTTTACTAACAGGTAAAGGGGTGTTTATTGTGAGTATTGTAATAGCTGTAATTTTTGGATTTATATACTATAAGAATAGATCTAGACAGTTGCTGAATAGCTTACCAGGACTGTTTACATCTTTAGGTCTTTTGGGAACATTCGCGGCTATCTGTAATTCATTAGGCGACATCAACCAGGACTCACTTGAAATAGATACCATAATTCGAAATTTGGTACCTGCCTTTACATCTTCTATCGCAGGTCTTATTTCTGCGTTTATCGCAACAGCAGGATGTAAGATATGGTATTCATATGAAGACCGGAAATTGGAAAAGAAAATTAACCTACAAACACCTGAAGAGTGTTTGTATAATCTTACCCTGTTGTCAACTACAACAAATAAATCTCTATCAAGGATTTCACAGCAACTTGTAGAACAAAGTGCCAAAAATGAAGAATATAATGAACGACTCAATACTACTATTAGTCAGCAAAGTAAGATTCTTGAGCAATTTATCAATGACTTTGTAAAGAGAATGGATGATATCTTTACTAAGATGCATGGTCAGATTGAACAGAATATTAAGGATTTCGGTGAAGAGCAGTTCAAGAAATGTGCAGATACTCTTGAGGCTTTGACAGATAAAATGTCTTCACTCTCTAAAGGTCTGCTTGAAGAGCAAAAGACTAATGTCCAGCAAATGATTGCAGGGACCAATACAGAGTTACAGTCTGTATCTAGCAATGTGACAGTACAAATCACATCACTCTGTACTCGAATGACTTCTGCATTGGCTAATTTACGTTCTAGCCAGGATGAAAAATTGACTTCTATCGTTGAAAACTATAATGCTTTGTCAGAGAAATTGGCTAGTCAGAACTCAGATTTCGCTGAAAAGATGAATGCACAATTTAATGCTGAATATGAAAAGATTCAGGAACAAAATACAAACAGCTTGCAACAGATGGTTGATTTGAAGGATGCTTATGCTGAAGTAAATCAAGAAATGCTTCAAAGCAGTACATCTATGAATCGTGAAGTAAGTGCTGAATTACGCAATTCTCTTTCTACATTCGTAACGGACTTACAGAAGACTGTTACTGACGAAGTTAATGCCCTCAGTTCAGCAATTGTCACAAATGTAGAAGCATTAGAAAGGAGTTATGCATACATCAGTGATCATGTTCGAAATATTAAGGGCAACTATGAGAGTGCAGCTCAAGCATATATTGATGCCGTAAATAATGCTCATAGGATGAATGAGAGTCAAGAAAATATGCTTTCGACCATTAATGATAGTATGAAGCATGTTGTCCACACAAATGAAAAGGTGGATGAAGTCATTGCTGTAATAGAAGAAAGACAAGAACGTATAGAGAACCTGATTTCTCACATCAATGAAATCAGCACAACAATTGAGACTCTTCAGAAACTTGAAAGTCAACTTAATAGAATCACCAACAAATGAGTAAGTTGAATTTTAAAAACGAAGGTGACGAGCATAATTTCTGGCAGAATTATACAGATTTAATGTCAGGGTTTCTGGTTGTGTTTATCATAACCAGTCTTGTTGCATGGTATGGCTACATTAAGGTGACAGGGGCTATTGGTGGTGATGGTGGTAGTATAAAAGTCACCATTGAACAATCAAGAATGATTCGAGAGTTCAACGAAGCACAAAAGTCATTAGTAAGTGAGTATTTCCATTATAATGAGCAATATCAAAGATTTGAGTGTAAATCAGATATAATGTTTGAACCTAATTTGGCAAATATCCCGGCTGATAAAGAAGAAATTTTTATAGAAGCGGGAAAAGAGTTGGTTAACAAAATTTTGTCCAAATTTAAAGAGTCTGTAAATATTTCTTTCAAAATCATAATAGAAGGACGAGCAGCCAGACATTTGAACAAAGGTTCCAAGGAAGCAAATGAAGCAGCGGATAGAGCTGTATGGCACACAATGGAAATTCGTAGCTATGAACGTGCATTGAGCTTATATAATCTTTGGAATCAAAATGGGATAATTAAATCCATTCAAGAAATGAATGGAGAAGTGTTTATTTCTGGTTCGGGTTTTGGTGGTCAAGGTGGATATTCCAATACTCCAGGCCAAGAAGAACTCAACAAAACATTTATCATTCAAATCATCCCTTACATCAAATAAAGTAGAGGAATTATGAAAGTAAGAGACCTCAGACAATATATAAAATCAATTTCAAAAGGTAATGAAACCCTTGAACTAGTAGGTTCGAATAAAGAATACTTTTTGAATATGATGAGTGGGCAGGGACAAAAAGTCGATGCTCTCATAACAGATGCAGCCAGTTTTGCAAATAATGCAAAAGAACAGTTGTTCTATGAATTTGTGCAGAATGCGTATGATGCAAGTGCAGATTCTTTATTCTTCTATGCTAATGAAGAGTTCTTGATAGTACTAAATAACGGAGAACCGTTCTTTACTGACCTCAATATTTTTGATCTTCCTGAAGGCGAAGAGCCTAGAGATGGTCAGTTATATAATTTTTTAGCAAAAGGTAAATCCTTGAAGTTAAACGATGATGACAAACTAGGTAAGTATGGTCAAGGTTCCAAGTTGCTTTATACACTTTTGGCAGATATAAATCATAACGTCAATACAGAAGAACTTCTTAAAGATGCCATCATTAATAACAAAAAAGGACCATATCTTGTTAGTTGGCACAATATGTCCCAGTTGGATGCTTGGCTTATTAATGATGATGAGTGGATTCCTGCTCAAGCAGACGATGTAGAGAACCATATACTGTTTGCGAAAATTCTTATGAGCTATTATCCAATAGCACCAGGTCAAGATTTAGAAAGATTTAGCAATGAAGAAGCACAAAGAGCAATTAAGGCATTCAATGAATTAGTTGATCCGCCAAGAAATAAATCGTTCTTGACTAAGGGAACGGCTTTAATTATACCCTTAGGAAAGGGTAAGTATGATGCGATCATTGAAGAAAACAACCTTGAGAATGTTCGTGCACGTTTAGGCGTTTTTGCTTCCATCACAGCTGCTCAAGAGCGTAATGTAGGCAAATCACTTAAACATATATATGTGATGGGTAAAGAAGTAGAGCAGCATCCTGTTAGTTCATTATTTGTTGATTTTGTAGAAGAAGGGAATAAATTCCATTATCACTTTGCTTTCAATCCAATATTCGCTGAAAAAAATGTGGTTAACTTCTTTAAGGGATTGCCTATTCTACAAACAAAATATCGATTTGGTTTTATTTTGGACAGCCAGATTTTAGAGGTAGATGATAGCCGTCAGCGTATAAGCGATACAGAAAAAACTTGTGATCAATTGCGTCTTGCCTATACACATTTGGTTGATGAATTGAAGTCGCTTTTGGTTACAAATAGAGAAAAGTTTGATTATATCTATCAGTCCTTGATATCGTCACGCCCAGAAGATAACTCTGAAGATGAACAGAAGATCCGTAAAGCATTCTATGATGTTATTCGTCCATTCTTGAAGGAATATGCTTATACATCTGAGGGTACTTACGTACCTTTTGAACAAGTATGTGAGGAAGAAAAGGAAACGAATGTTTTATTGAAAGATATTGGTATAACTGATTTACATTGGATTGACAATGAAAGCAGAAAAAAATATTCTTTCCACTTTGATAAAAAGGTTCGTGTTTTACGTTTTGCTGAGATGCTTCAAATGGCAGACATGGAAAAATTGTCCGCATGGATAAAGTGTATGTCTAAGGAGGATTATAGACTATTCCATACCAATTGTCTTGATTGTATCTCAGATATTGAAACAATACAATTATTCCGTTCAAATGAGAATAATTTATATTCATGGGGGGAATTGAAGTCCGATATTAATGTTTACTATATGGCTCAGACGACACAACCAATATTTGTAGGTCAAGAGTATATAGTAGAACCTATGTGTGAGGAATATGATGAAGATGATTATTCAAATCTTTTCGGTAAGATAAAAGCAAATCTTGCAGAATTGAGAGAAACTTCTATGGGCAGAGATGCTGTATGTCAAACGCTCTGTATGATTGCTGAAAATGAATCTGATTACGAAGATGAAATTATAAATGGAATCACTGTTCTTCAGAACTGGCGTGGTGATTATTTGCCATTCTCTGAACTGTTTGAAGAGCGTTTGGACGGGACTATTTTGTTTGACAATTTCCGCATCAAAGGTAGTATACCTGAATGTATTAAACATCGAGATTGGCTTATTGACAAACAAGGCGACAATACAGCACTGTGGAATTGGATCGTAAATCATTTCGATGATATAAAGCAAGAAGATGGCTGGGGCGACAACACAGATGCATATCTAAGAGATATACAGAATGCTTACAAGGCAGGTGGAACATCTGTTGCAGGTTCATTACTTAGATTATATCTTGACAAAGATGGTAAACCTACAGATGAATCATGTCAGAATGTAGAAAACTTCGATAAGTTATCTGAAGCAGAATATGAAAAACTTCAAGCTTCATATTCTGATTATAATTTTGTGCCATATAAGTACGAAAAGGTGTTGAGTTCTGCACCATTCATGATGAATACCTTATATGTCTACGACTTGATTGACCCTAATCAGTTTATAGACTTTGATACATTGGCTATTTTGTCGAAGATATCATCTGATGGATTCTTGCTTAAATACAGGGTTATAGGTAATGATAATAGCTTTATAGTTCAGGCCCTTAATGGTGGGAAAAACTATACTAATGACCTTGACACGGATTTGAGAAGTGCTTTGTTAGAGATTGGATTTTACTATATACCTCAAAAGGTACAAACTCTTATTCCATCAGATACAAATGCTTTCAATATCACTCGGGACGACTTTGCAAATTCTGTTGTAGATAAGATTTCAGATAAGAATCTAATATTCCCCCTTATCAGAAATTGTAGCTCTGCTGTTGTGGAACATTATATCAATTCGTTGTCTATAATATCTATCGACCATAAGATTACAGATTCTGATATTCGTTGGCAGATTATTAAATTTGCCGTGTCACGTGATACTGAAGAGAATGAATTTAGAAAAACCATATTTAATTGTATCAGACATAATAATGAAGGACTTCCAGAGACAATAAAGGATAGTGTTTTCATTGCTTATGATCATGAGTATAGTCTGTATGCCTTAAATGGTGATTATCAAGAAGAGAATGAACATATCGATTCATTCCTGGATTGTCTTCCTTCAGATAATGATGCAGAGTGGTTTAAGGAACAATTTTATGGAGACAAGAAGGAGAACGTTTCTTGCAAAGAAATCTATGACGAGATAAAAGATAAACATCTCACAATAGAGCAACTCCGCTTCTGTCTTGACTATTCACTTAATGATGGGCCTGATTATTACAATCTTGAAATAGGTAAAGAAGAGAGTCTTAGCGAGGCTTTGACAATGATTAAGACTAACCAGTATAGAGGGTTTGATGAGTATTTCAAGATTTCTGATTTTGATTCAGAGACCCAAGTATTTGCAGAGCAATCTTTACTTAATGACGAAGAAAAGCTTCCCAACGAAATGCAGAAATGGTTGGAACAGAATGTTGATGCTATCAATTTGTTTGAGAATATCAGAACCGACAGTGAATCATACATTTCTGTAAGAAGACTCATTCGTGATAACGAAGAAGCTATAGCTATTCCTGATTTTGAAGACCCAGATAAAACTGAATCAACAATAAACTGGTTGTTGAATGCTGAACTTATATACGTTTATGGAGATAATGCCTACAAGAATATAAAACGTATAATCGATAGACTACCAGAAGGCATTGTTAACATGGTATTCTTAAGGTATACTGGTAATGTCGAATGTCGTGATAAGTCACTTGACTCTATTTGCCCTACATTTACTCTTGAAAAATATGATAAAGAATCATGTTTCTTATCTATTTATTCTTGGACGCCAATATTCTTGGATATGTTGATGAATGACAAGAAGGTGCAGAATTTCTTTGTAAATGAAGTCGTGTTTGCTTATGAAGGATTAGAATTACTTTCTAAACATAAACTACATAAATCTCCTAAACTAGAGGTTTCTGTTAAGGCTCATGAAGGAGATTATAATGAAATTGCAACAGAACCATATCAGATTTGGAAGAATATGCCCGAATCTAGAGGTATCTTGATTAAAACATCAAAGAAACCTATTGGTATAAACTTTACAATGCTCAAAAATAGGGAACAGGTTTTCTCAAAAGCAATAGATAACAAGGAATTTGGTTATGACACTAATGGTTTGGTAGTTGTTCAATATCCTAATGCAGAAAAAATCTCTGCAATAAAGATGATAGAGAAACATCTTGCCGATATGGAGTTCTTCCAGCAACCTTTTATTGTATTGCAAGGACTATATGTAGACCAATTGGAAAAACTTGAGCAAATTGCAGAGGAAAAAGGAACAGATATCGCTACGATAGTTCAAACTTCAGAAAAATCAATTAGTAATACAGGTGATAATGATGCGAACTTAAAGGTCGATGAAGATAAACTTGACAATATTAAAGAGTTGGCTGAATCATTTGATGCAGATGAATTGATGGAACTTGCTGATAAGAAAGACATGATATTAGAGATTCTTCATGAAATGCAAGAGGTTGATGATGAAACTCAAGAGTCGCAAGTTCGTCAAACAATTGGATATATTGGTGAACTTATTTATGAGCAATATCTATTGGCCCAAGGTAAGGATTATAAGTATGCTGCAATAGAAGGTATTGGAGATTATGACTTCCATAATATTACAGACAGGATTTATGTCGATGTTAAAACAACATTGTATAGTCTTAAAGATGGTACTGCTCCATTCTATTTACATAAATCTCAAAATACTTTTATGCAAAAGCATCCCAATGAGAAATACCATATAGTTCGAATATCATTAAACGACTTGGATTTGCAGAAATCGTATGAAAGAATAAGAGATATTTATGGTAAAGAAGCAAATCCTATGATTGACGAAAGACTCAAAGAGGATTGTTTGAAAATTGCCAAGAAGTATTGGAGAGGTGCAAAGATTGAACAATTCGATGCATTGTCACCAGAATATTCTATTAAGATAGAAAAGAAGTAAGATGAAAAATAGTATAACTCCTGCTCAACAACTTTATTATGCATGGGATTTATCGCATAAGAAATCGACCAGTGACGATAGTCGATTTACTGGCGTATTGTCTGAAGCTAAAGTTGATATGAATCCTCACCAAGTTGAAGCAGCTTTGTTTGCATTCAAATCTCCACTAAGTAAAGGTGCTATTTTAGCGGACGAGGTTGGTTTGGGTAAAACTATTGAAGCTGGCATTATTCTTTCAGAACTATGGGCAGAACATAAGAGACGAATTATTATTGTTGTTCCTGCATCTCTGAGAAACCAGTGGAATTTGGAATTGATGGAGAAATTTTACTTACCATCAGTGATTCTCGAAAATGAAAGCTATAAGGAAATTAAGGAGTTGGACACTAATCTCTTTGAAGATGGTAGACATATCATAATCTGCTCATATAATTTCGCAATAAAGCATTCAGAAGAACTTCAGTTGGTTGATTGGGATTTGGTCGTATTTGACGAAGCTCACAAAATGCGTAATGTCTACAAAAAAGGTAATATCATTGGTAACACGATGATGAATACCTTTAAGCATTATAAAAAGATTTTGTTAACTGCAACGCCATTACAGAACAACCTAAAGGAACTATATGGCTTAATAAGCATTATAGATCCACATTTCTTTTCTACAGTTGATTCGTTTAATGAGCAATACAATATGATTACTACCAGAGACTCTGCTAAGTTTGGAGAACTCAAAGGTAGACTGTCTCATATTGTACATAGAACACTGCGTCAACAGGTCAAAGAATATGTCAACTACACTAAGAGAACTGCATTTGTACAAGAATATGAAGCTTCTCCTGAAGAAGTACAATTGTATGAAAATATAAGCGAATACCTTCAAAGGCCAGGAACATATGGCATTCCTGAGAAGGTAAGGCCTATGTTGTCATTAATTGTCAGAAAGATAATGTCTTCTTCTGCATATGCGTTAAGTTTTACTTTACAGCGTTTTGTCGAAAGACTAGAACATTACAAAGTTACTGGTGAATTGTTATCGGCCATGTCAACGGTAGAAAACGACTACGAAGTAACACTCGATGAAGAGAAAGACGAAATCAACGAAGGACTGAATCCTGCAATTTCTGATGCGATTGATTTGGAGATAGCTGAATTACGTATGTATCAGGAACAGGCAAAGTCTATTGTAAATGAGACTAAGGCAAAGCAATTACTCGTTGCTCTAGAAAAGACATTCCATAAAAATGAGATGCTTGGAGCACCCAAAAAGGCTTTAATTTTTACTGAAAGTCGTAGAACTCAAGAGTATTTAAAATCTTTTCTTCAGAATAACGGATACAAAGAAAAAGTCGTTTGCTTTAATGGCTCAAACAATGATGATGATTCTAAATCTATCTATCGAAAATGGCTATCTCTATATGCAGGTTCTAAACGTATATCAGGAAGAACAATTATAGATAGAAAACAAGCATTGGTTGACCATTTTAGGACAGATGCCGAAATCATGATTGCAACAGAATCAGGTGCTGAAGGTATCAACCTGCAATTCTGCTCACTTCTTGTCAACTATGACATGCCGTGGAATCCTCAAAGAATAGAACAGCGAATAGGACGTTGCCACAGATATGGACAAAAATTCGATGTGGTTGTAGTGAATTTTGTAAATCAGTTGAATTACGCAGACTGTAGAGTCTATGAATTGCTGAATGAGAAGTTTAATCTTTTTGAAGGCGTATTTGGTAGTAGTGACGAAGTCTTAGGCTCATTGGAGTCTGGAGTTGATTTTGAGAAGAAGCTTAATCATATTTACCAAACTTGTCGTACAGAAAGAGAAATTGAGGCTGCATTTAATCAACTTCAGTCTGAATTGGAAGAGATTATACAGCAACGAATTAAAGATACCAAAAAGTCTTTACTTGAAAATTTTGATGAAGAGGTTGTTGATAAGCTGAAGATTCGACAAAGCGAAGATCGTGATAGAGTAAATTCTTATAATCGTCATTTTTGGCGACTAGCCAAGAGTGTTTTGAAAGATTTAATTACTGACATTGATGATGAAAATCTTACTTTTGTTTTACCAGTATCACTAAAAAGCAATATACCTTCCGGTACTTACATATTAAACAAAGATCATGGAGATTTTCATCAGTTAAGAGTAACGCATCCTCTTGGCGAATATATTATAAGCAGAGCATTAGAGACCCCTGTTCCTGATGCTAGTATTGAATTTGAAGTAGACAATTTATCCTCTAGACAAGTTTTGCTGGAAAAGTATAAGGGAAAATCAGGTGTAGCTGTCGTATATAAAGTAAAGGCTTACAATGAATTAGATTCACATGAACATCTTCTTTTCTGTAGCAAAACTGATGATGGAGAGAATCTTTCACCAGATTTTCTTAAAAAATTGTTTGAAGCAAACGCTATTAATGAATCGAAATGGTTTGGAGACAATGTTGAAGAGCAGCTGACCGAATCATATGAGCAACAATTGTATGACTTGAAACATGATGTTTATAGCAGATCTGAAGAATACGTTAGTTTTGAGATTGATAAGTACCAAGCTTGGGCAGAAGATCAAGTTTACTCACCAGAGAATGAAGTTATTGCTCTTCGCAAGGAAGATGAAGCCTTGAAAAGACAAATTCGTAAAGAAAGAAATGCAAAATTGAAACTTGAACTTCAGGAGAACGAAGCTAAAATAGCAAAGCAATTACGTCAGAAACAACGCCAACTGTTCGATCTGGAAGATGAATGTGCGGATAAAGTTGATGCTATGACTGTAAAACTTCGAGTCGCCATGACAAACCATTATGATACATCCATTTTTATGCGTTTTAGATGGCATATTAAATAACTAAAGGCTCCCAAACAGAGAAGTCAATAAAGATAAAGATTGAAGTAGATACTTGTCCACCGTTGAACTTCAATACAAAATAAAAGCTATTGCTTCAGCCACATTCATTTATGCCTCGCTGTTTCACACTTCTAGACCTGTTTGCAGGCAAGATGCAATTATCATCCGGTGAATAATCCTGAAAAATTTGAACTTGTGAAATCTGTGTTTGATAGACCTTTGGTAGTAAGCATCCGATAAAGTACACATTGTATTTTCATAAAATAGAAAACTCGATATCAACTTTAGTCAAAAGCTAATATCGAGTTTTTTATTCGGCACTATAAAATATTTTGTGTAAATGGAAAATACGGGATTCAAGTTTGAGTCTCGTATTTTTTATTTTATAGATTTGCAAAATGAAGAAGATTATGAAAGAAAAGAATCAAGTAGTGCCCGATGAGGTGTTAAGCAAGGAGTTCCTTAGCCAGTTCAAGACAGAAGCGGATGTGAGCAAGTTTCTGAAACAGTTGCATGCCCAGGTGCTGGAGAAGAT
>NZ_MNQY01000154.1:0-13320 GCF_001915675.1 Parabacteroides sp. merdae-related_45_40
CATCGCAATTCGATCTCCATACCCCGTTTTGTCTTGGCTTTCGATTACAAATTCAATTCCCAATGGGTATTAGGAGCAGAAATAGAATTTGAGGCTGGAGGTACGGGAAGTGCCTATGAGATAGAAAACACAGAAAACGGAGAATACGAAATGGAAGTTGAAAAAGGCGGTGAAGTTGCTTTGGAACAATTCCACATCACACGTCTTATCCATCCGGCCTTCAATGTCCGTGCCGGTCATTTGATCGTCCCGGTCGGTTTGACCAACGAGCATCACGAGCCGATCAACTTCTTCGGAACTTCTCGTCCGGAAGGCGAAACGACCATCCTTCCTTCTACCTGGCACGAAAACGGTATCGAAGTGTTCGGTACGTTCGGCCGAGGCTACACACGTTTCAACTACCAGGCTTTGGTCGTTGCCGGATTGAACGCCAACGGGTTCGACCGCAATACATGGGTTGCCGGCGGCAAGCAGGGACTGTTCGAAACAGACAACTTCACCTCGCCGGGCTATGTGGCCCGCCTGAACTATTTAGGAGTACCGGGATTGAAAATAGGCGGTTCCTTCTACTATTGCCACAATACGGGAGCCAATTCCGACAAACCGGAAACATACGTCAAATATGGAAACATACCTTTGCGCATCTATACGGCCGACCTGCAATACAAAAACAAATATGTCACCGCACGCGCAAACATGATATACGGTAACCTGAGCAAAGCCGACGACCTCAGCAGTGTCAACAACCACCAAAGCGGCGGTTCTCCTTATACACAGACAACCCCGATCGCCAAACGTGCGGTCAGCTATGGTGGCGAAGTGGGGTTCAACCTGCGTGCGGTTTGTAAAGACAACAGGAACGTGCCCGTCATCTATCCGTTCGTCCGCTACGAATACTACAACCCGCAGGAGAAAGGCGAAGGCAAGCACACGATGGACTTACGCAACAAAGTAAGCATGTGGACAGCCGGAGCCAATTGGTATGCTTTACCTAATCTTGTCGTGAAAGCAGACTATACAACACGCAAAATCGGAGGCGGCAAATATAACAGCGAAAACGAATTCAGCTTGGCTATCGCCTACATCGGCTGGTTCCTCAGCAAATAAAAACAACATAAACAATTTAATAGCTTAATCAATAAAATGAAAAAGAAAAATTATTTCTATCTGGCAGCCTTATCGCTCGCCATGACATTCTCGATGGGAGCATGTAGCGACAACAACGACCCCAATCCGGATGGTGGCGGAAAAGATCCGGTCAACCTGGATTACAGTTCTGAAAACGCCAGTGCATGGGGTAACTATATGTATAACGTAGCCATGCTGCTGAATGACGACGCAACCACGCTCTACAACTCCTGGGTGACCGACTACGTCGATGAGCAGGGTTCACACGGCCCATACGCCACGATCTTCAAAGACCAGACTGCCGGGGCTTACCAAAGTCCGCTCTCGTGTATCGAGGAAATGATCGAAAGCGGTATGTGGAACATCGCCAACGAAGTAGGTGATGCCAAGATCAAAGACCCGTATACCAAATATACCAGTGGTGACAAAGAAGGCGGTCTTTATGCCGTCGAATCATGGTATAGCTGGCATTCGCGCGACGACTATACGAACAATATCTTCTCCATCCGTAACACATATTACGGCCGTATCGACGACAACGACGTGTCCAAAGTAGACGGAAACCTGAGCGCTTTCAACTCTTACAAAGATTTCGACGATGAAGGAGACATCGCAGAACACTCGCTTTCAAAAATGATCGCTTCAACCAACCCGGATCTCGACGAAGAAATCAAAACGCTGATTTTCGCTTCTGCAAAGGCGATCCAGGCTATTCCGCAACCGTTCCGCAACAACATCGACAGCGAAGAGTCCGTTGCCGCAATGAACACTTGCATGGAACTGGCCAACCTGTTGTTAAATGAAGTAAAACCGTATGTAAACCAAACATTCGGCGATCCTGAATACGACGATGACCTTGATGCAATAGCCGAACAGTTTGTCGATGCGGTCGTTCTTCCTACTTATAAAGACTTGCAGGAAAAGAACAAGCTTTTGCTGGATGCAGTGAATCAGTTCAGACAGAACCCAAGCAACGACAACTTCGAAAAGGCCTGCAACTTATGGATCACGGCACGCGAACCGTGGGAAAAGAGCGAAGCTTTCCTTATCGGTCCGGTCGCCAACTTAGGTTTGGACCCCAATATGGACAGCTGGCCTTTGGACCAGAACGGCATTGTACAGGTATTGAACTCACAGAACTGGGATGACCTGGAATGGAGCGGAAACTTTGACGAAGAAGATGAGGCCATCGGAGCCGCACAGAGCGTACGTGGTTACCATACATTGGAATATCTCCTGTTCAAAGACGGGCAGCCCCGCACTGTCGATGGAGCAAAATAAACATGCCTCTGAGACATAAAACTTGATAATAGATCATGACAAACCTTGAAACAGCAGACAAATGCCCGCTGTTTCAGGGTTTCAGAGTTATTACACAATGCGACTCGCGTTATTCGGAAATAAATTCAGAAAACCAATCAAATGATATGAAGCAATCTTACCTGTTAACATCCTCGCTATTCCTGCTCTTTGCATGCGCATCTTGTGAAGAGGACGATAAAATGGATATGGATAAAATAGATGTCCCGAACGGATATGCGCTGTCAGCAGGGACTTCAACGATTTTCCTAAACTCATCGGTCGCCTACGATACGAACGCCGACTGGATAACAGGAGCCAACTCGATCCGTTTCAACAACGGCGACGGTCTCTACGACGATGTACGCACCAGCAACAATGGCGACGGAGGCGGTCTCGGACCTGTTTATGCCGGCTATTCCTGCGGCAGTTGCCATCGCAACGCAGGAAGGACCAAACCGACATTGTGGGAAAACGGCGGATCGGGCAACTACGGTTTCTCTTCCATGCTGGTCTATATCTCCCGCCGCAACGGTGCTTTCTTCCGCGACTACGGACGTGTATTGCACGACCAAGCCATCTACGGCGTCAAACCGGAAGGTAAGTTGTCCGTCACATACGACAAGCAGACTTTTTCCTTCCCCGACGGAGAGACTTACGAACTATGCAAACCCAATTACACGATAACCGAATGGTATAAAGACAGTATCGCCCCGGAAGATTTGTTCTGCACCGTACGCATCCCGTTACGCCACGTCGGTATGGGACAGATGATGGCGATCGACCGCAGGGAAATCGAAGCGCTCGCTGCCAAAAGCAATTATCCGGAATATGGCATCAGCGGACGTTGCAACTATATCACTGAGAAGGGTGTCACCGGTGTCGGCCTTTCAGGAAACAAGGCACAGCATCTTGACCTGACCGTCGAACTGGGCTTTTCAAGCGATATGGGCGTGACAAACAGCCGCTATCCGGAAGAGATTTGCGAAGGGCAGGCTCAGATCAACCAAGGCAGCATGATGGGACTCTCGTATGACCAGCTCGACATATCGACCGCCGATATGGAAGATGTGGACCTTTATATGCAAAGCCTCGGCGTACCGGCACGGCGCAACATAAACGACCCTCAGGTCATCTTTGGAGAACAAAAGTTTTACGAAGCGAAATGCCATCTCTGCCACGTCACTACGCTGCACACGCAAGCGGGCGGTTCCACACTGCTCAACGGCACACGTTTGCCATGGCTCGGCGGACAGACCATACATCCTTATTCTGATTTCCTACTGCATGACATGGGGTCGGAGATCATGGGAGTCGGGTTGAACGACAATTATGTCAGCGGCCTGGCACGAGGAAACGAATGGCGTACTACGCCGCTTTGGGGTATCGGGCTGCAGGAGAAAGTCAACGGTCATACCTATTTCCTTCATGACGGACGCGCCCGCAACCTGACCGAAGCCATCATGTGGCATGGAGGCGAAGGGGAAGCCTCCAAAAATTTATTCAAACAAATGAGCAAGGAAGAGCGTGAGGCAGTGATCGCATTCCTCAACTCCTTATAATTTATCCATAAGACAAACTAAAATGAAACAACTGATAATCACAATTGCAGCATTATTACTATTGCCGTTGGCCGTCATGGCCCAATATGAGGAAGATACGGAAAACGGTGTCGTATCGCTAAACGGCAAAGAAGGCTTTACAATCGCTACCAAGAAGGGGGATTTCGTTTTCAAACCTTATATGTTGGTACAGACCAGTGCTAACATCAACTACTACGACGATGAAGGGCTGGACCCGGCCTACAATCAGGACAATATACACAACAGCGGTTTCTCGATCCCTTATGCCATCCTCGGTTTCACGGGCAAGGCATTCGACCGGGTGACATTCAACCTCTCCATCAATGCTGCCGGAAATGGAGGAAACATCCTTCAACAGGCTTGGTTCGACGTAGAGATAAAAAAGAGTTTTGCCATACGTGTTGGCAAGTTCAAGACTCCGTTCTCACACGCTTACCTGACTACGCTGGGCGAGACGTTAATGCCGACACTGCCGACATCGCTCACCTCATCCGTGATCCTGCCTTATTCTCTTAATGCCGTGACACCGAACATCGGCATGGGATTCGACCTCGGAGTGGAAGTGCACGGATTGGTAAAGGATAAGTTCGGCTACGAAGTTGGGATTTTCAACGGAACGGGAAGCTCCGTCAACGTGGCATCCAAAACGTTCAGCGACGACTGGCATATCCCGTCATTGTTGTATGCCGGCCGCATCACGTACATGCCGAAAGGAGTTATGCCGTCCAACCAGGGCAGCCCGAACCGTTTGAAGGAAGATAAGATGCTGTTCGGTCTTTCCACTTCATTGAATGTGGAGAGCGAAAGCGAAAGTACGAACGATTTCCGGGCAGGAGCAGAATTCGCCATGTTGAAGAATCGCCTGTATCTCGGCGCTGAAATCTATTATATGAATGTAGGGTTTACCAAACGGCAGAAAATTGACGAGAGCTATAACTATTTAGGGGGGTACGTGCAAGGCGGTTATTTCGTTACCAACAAACTACAAGCGACAGCCCGTTATGACTTCTTCAACCGCAACGGATTGGACACAAACGGTTTTCTGAATATGCCGGCCGTCGGATTTAACTATTTCTTCACCAGCTGCAACTTGAAACTGCAAGCCATGTATCAGTTCATCGGACGTACCGGACATGACACGCAGCTTGACCGCGACAACGACGACTTAGGATTAGCCATGCATTCCGGAACCGTCTTACTTCAGTACACTTTCTAATCGTAACGTCATGAAAAGAGAAGTTTATTCATTCATCTCCGGGCTATTGCTCTTTTCCTGTCTTGCCATCTCCTGCGACGATGGCAAGATATATGATGAAAACAATCAGACGGAAAGGGAAGGAGGAACAGTGAAGTTAACCGCCCAAATCAACGGGATAGATTCCTGGCCAGGCGGTTACAGCGTCGTACTGGCCGGATTCACCCCTGACAATGCTTTCGCACAAACGGCAAAAGGGATTAGCCAGACAGCCGACGGGACGATAAACATGGTCTTGGCCGGTATTCCCAGTGAAGTCACACAGATCGAAGTTTGTGTCATCAACAAACTACGCAAAAGGATTGCCAGTTTCTATACCGCCGACTACACGGAACAGGCGGATACCATACGGCTGGATGCCGGAAAGTTGGATGCCGGCATGTTCAACAGTATCCAAACCGAAATTTTCAATCGTTCCTGTACGGCTTGCCATGGAGGAAGTACGGAACCTGCTGCCGGACTGTACCTCACGGAAGGCAAAAGTTACAAAGCCTTAGTCGATGTCGTAGCTGATAAAAGCGAGGAAGGGCTGAAACTGGTCAAGCCGGGAAGCGCGGAGGAAAGTTTCCTGCACGTCATCTTGCACGAGAACATTGTCAAGTACGATCATACCAACGTCATCACGACATCCAGCACTCTGACGTTGCTCGACGATTGGATCAATAACGGAGCTAAAGAATAAGAAAGCACATATTACATGGATTATATCAAAAAGACATACACAGACAAAGCTATCGAAGTTCAAATTTCTTCCTTTGCCGGGAAAGGTGGGGTTACCGAATATCACGTTCTACTCACTATTACAGACCGGACATTGCCGTTTTCCGGACAACTTCAGAACATCCAACGGGCCTATGTGGCAGTTATCCAAGAGGTGTTACCTGACGATGCGACTGCCGTCTTCCGGCGCTATTTCCTGAGCGACGCTGCCAACCAGGCCGACTTGGTGATGGTTTGGGAATGCGAAAATTCCTATTGCCCTCTTTCCATCGTGGAGCAAGCTCCACTAAACGGGAGCAAAATAGCCATGTGGACTTGGTTTCAGACCGGTATCACTGTCGAAACGACCAAAAACGGAATGTCGAAAGCCAAACACAACCGTTATACACAATACTGGACCGGGGGCTCTTGCAATAGGGCTTCCAACTCCGAGTACCAGACACGGCTTTTGCTGAACGATTACGTCTTGCAACTGACCGAGCAAGGATGCAAGTTGGCAAACGATTGCATCCGTACCTGGTTCTTCGTTCAAAACGTGGATGTCAACTATGCCGGCGTCGTCAAGGCCCGCAAAGAGGTTTTCATCACGCAAGACCTGACGGAAAAGACCCATTATATTTCCAGTACGGGAATAGAAGGACGCCATGCCGATCCGAACGTTTTTGTCCAGATGGATACTTATGCCGTAAAAGGCTTGCAGACCGGACAAATCCAGTTCCTCTATGCTCCCACCCACCTGAATCCGACATACGAATACGGAGTGACTTTCGAGCGGGGGACAGCTGTAACCTATGGCGACCGGAAACAAATCTTCATTTCCGGAACCGCGAGTATCGACAATCAAGGCGAGATCATGTATCCGGGGGATATCCTGAAGCAGACGGAACGCATGCTGGAAAACATCGACACCTTGCTACAGGAGGCGGGAAGCGGATTGCAAGACATCATGCAGGCAATCGTCTACTTGCGCGACCCGGCCGATTATGTCGTGGTCAAGCAATATATCGAAAGCCGGTATCCGTCGTTTCTCCACCTGATCGTACATGCTCCCGTATGTCGTCCGGGCTGGCTGATCGAAACGGAATGCATAGCTGTCATACCGGCGGATGCACCTCAATATGCATACTTATAATAATCTACTATACAAATGATAAAAGATATGGGAAACATGAAGAACGGAAAATACAGGGAAACAAGCAAGATGAGTGACCTGATATGCGAGAATTATCCGATGGTCCTTGTGATGAGCCGCTTCGGTATCGACCTGGGGTTCGGAGAGAAAAACATCGGGGAAGTATGCCGGCAGAATAAGATCGACACATATACATTCCTGACTGTCGTCAACTTTCTGACGGAAACGGAGACAATCCCGGCAGCGGAGGTCCATAAAGATATCTCCATCTCTTCGCTTATCACTTATCTGCATAATGCACACGACTATTTCCTGAACTTCCGTCTTCCCCATATCCGCCACAAACTGACAGAGGCGATCGTGAGCTGCCCGAAAGATGTGGCCTTCGTGATCCGCCGCTTTTTCGACGAATATGCCGAAGAGGTACACAAACATATGTCGTACGAAGAGAAAACCGTCTTCCCGTATGTCCGCAATTTGCTGGAAGGAAAGAAAGACCCGAAATATAACATCACCATCTTCCGCAAACGGCATGACCAGATCGAGATGAAAATCACGGAACTGAAGAACCTGATCCTGAAGTATTATCCGGGACCGGACAGTAATTTGCTCAACAACGTCCTGTTCGATATTTTCGCAACAGAACAAGACCTTGCCTCTCATAACCGGGTAGAAGACTACATCTTCGTACCTGCTATTCTGTCTTTAGAAAAACAATAAAACCACTTGCCATGTCCACTAACATTAAAATAACGATAGCCGAATCATCCTCCATCATCCGGTGCGGACTGGAAACACTACTGAAACGCTTACCTGGATTCCGTATCCAGATATCCGAAATAACAGCAGCAGACTGTCTGACAGAGGGCTTACGCATTTATAAGCCGGACATCCTGATCGTAAATCCTTCCATTCCGGGAAACTTCAACCTACAACATCTGAAAGACGAATGCGGCTGCCCGGATATGAAATGTTTTGCCCTTCAATATAATGTAAGCGACCCGTTTCTGCTTCGCTCCTATGACGATCAGATATCAATATACGATAATGCCGATGAGTTGAAAAATAAATTGGAACGCCTCAACACCGAAGAAGTTCCGTCCGAAGAAGGGGAAAACGAGGACCAGCAGACACTGAGTAGCAGGGAAAAAGAGATTGTCATCTGTGTGGTAAAAGGCATGACAAACCGAGAGATTGCAGACAGGTTATACCTATCCACCCACACCGTTATTACCCACCGCCGGAACATCGCCCGAAAATTGCAAGTACACAGTGCCAGCGGCTTGACTGTCTATGCCATCGTAAACAAATTGATAGAGTTGAAGGACTTGAACGGCTAACAAACAGTACCGTTCCTTACTTTATTAAGTAATTTTCAACTCTCAATTTTCTGATTTCAATTAAATAGCCTTATTTTTACAATCTATACTATAAAAACACAATATAAATATGAACCTGATAAGGAAAACATACGACACGACGGAAGTGCAAATCACCTCCTTTCAATCCTCCAAAGGCATAACGGAATACCATATTTTCTTCCAACAGACGAACTGCCTGGAGGATTTTCACACTCAGTTACAGCACATACAAGATGTTTACGCCCATTCAGTGGAAGAGTTGCCGGGTAATCCGGTCGCTATTTTCCGGCGTTATTTTCTGAGTGACGTAACCAACCAGACAGACGAACTGATGGAACGGGAACGGCTTTCCCCCTATTGCGCACTATCAATCGTACAGCAGGCTCCGATGAACGGCACGAAGATTGCATTGTGGGCTTGGCTGCAGACTGGCGTACAAACACAGGTGTTGCCAAATGGGTTGTTTGAGGCGCGTCACGGTGCATACGGCCAGCTTTTAGGTGCCAACCAGTGCAACAGGGCAGCCAATTCGGAATACCAGACCCGCCTGATCTTCCGCGATTATATCCTGCAACTGACGGAAGCCAATTGCACACTGGCGGCTAACTGCCTGCGCACGTGGATCTTCGTACAGAATGTAGACGTGAATTATCCGGGTGTGGTAAAAGCCCGCAAAGAAGTGTTCGCGACACAAAACCTGACAGAAGAAACTCATTTCATCGCCAGTACGGGAATCGAGGGACGCTATTTCGACCCGATGGTATTCGTGACAATGGACACATATGCTGTTTCCGGTATCTGCCCCGGACAAATCCGCTATCTATATGCACCAGAACACCTGAACCGCACATATGAATACGGCGTTACGTTTGAACGGGGCACAGCTGTCACATACGGCGACCGCCGCCATGTCTTTATCTCCGGCACGGCAAGCATCGACCGATACGGAGAAATCGTGCATGCTGGCGATGTCATAAAACAAACTTCCCGCATGATTGAGAATATCGAAGCCCTGCTGAAAGAAGCGGACGCCACTTTGAATGACATCATGCAAGCTGTAATCTATATCCGCGATACGGCGGATTATGCGCGGGTCAAACGTTATATAGACGAACATCATCCCAGCCTCCCTTATATCATCGTACGTGCTCCGGTTTGCCGAACCGGCTGGCTGGTCGAAATGGAATGTACAGCGGTGACAGCCAAAGGAGATGAACGGTTTGCGGCACTTTAGCCATTTGGGCAGAATCCTTTTATCATAATAACAACGAAGCCCCGACGGAATTACTCTGTCGGGGCTTGTTTTGTGTCTGCTCTCTTTCCTCACGGAAGTACAGGCAGCATTGTTATTTTTTACTTTAGTATTAATGTACCACTTGTTCGCCCTCGCGGGGTAATTGACTGGTCGGAAAGACCGGACACATGGTCATTATTTGATTATAAAATCTTTATTTCAATATAGTAGAGACACTGTTTCATAGTGTCTCTACGGGAGATCATTATTACTTAACGATCGCTTTAACAGCTTCTTCACCTTCAACAGCTACTACAACTACGCCCTGAGGAGCAGCAATTGTTGCATCGCTTGAAGTGATAACTGTGTTAGCAACTGTCTGGCCCAAGATGTTAGTGATAACAACTTTCTTACCTTCAGCGTTAGCTACACGTACAGCACCCTGCAAAGCGATTACTGTAACTTCAGATGTTGCAATTTCTTCGTTGTCTGTTGCCAGCTGATCGTCAACCTTATTTTCAACATTGAAGATCAAAGCTCCGTCGCCACCTGTTGCAGCATGTGAGAATGTAGATGATTTGTCTGTCAAAACCACACAACCATTCTGAATCTTCAACCATGCAGCATTTTCAGGTGCAATAATCTTATTGTCATAGTTGTTCGATTCGAACAAGAACTGATTTTCTACGCCTTCTTCCGTTACATTACCTGCATTTTCCGGATGTACATAACGGAATGACCAAGTGTAATTCTTATGGTCGTCACCGTCCAGTCTATTCTTAATCAAATATGATTTAGAAGCAAGATTTTTCACAGAATCATTATAAGCTTCCAAAGCATCGAAGCTAATCTTATCGTTAGCCAAAGCTACGAATTCTGCCGGCAGGATCCACAACGTATCGGCAACACGGATACCTTCAACGAAACCTACGCGAGTATAACCACCCTTGATATCTGCATAAGGTTTGTCCTGACCGTAAACATCTACAGAATCCTGGAAACTTACCAAATATTTAGCTCTTTCGAAGCCAGGGATAGCCGGAGTAGCGTGAACACAATGTTCTGCGTCTGTAATATTACCGTCTTTGTCTACGTGAGGACCATCTTCCGTACAAGGTTTACCCGGAGTTCCAGCAAAATCGTTATGTGCAACCGAAATCAAGTATTGCGGTTTGATATAACCAGCACCACGATTAACCCAAGCAGTATCGATCTGGAATGACAAACCTGTTGCTTTGTCAGCTGTCCACATACCCAGATAGTCAACATTAGCATCAGTCAAGTTACTATTGTTTTCATCCATCAAGTATTCCTTACGGATAGTTTCGAAGAATCTCAAGCTGTCACGGCCGTCCGTTGCGCTTTCACTCAGTGCAACGTTGTTGAAACGACGATACAACGGAGTTGTAGAAGGTTCAACAGTGAAAGCAGAAGTTCTTGTTTCATTCAGCAACTGAACTTTCAGACCAGCACTCATACCGTCATCAGCGATACCGACTTTCTTCGTAACACCTGTATTTTGAATTTCAGTAGCATGAGCAGTTCTATTATAATTAGATTCGACGATAGCATAGAAGTCTTTACCATCATAGTGGTTGTTTTCTTTAAAGAAGAATGTATCAACAACCATATTAGAACCATAGTTTGCTACACCCATTGAATACTTGCTTCCATAAGCTTCAACCAAACGATCCTGTTCGTCTTTAGCAATGACATAATTCGTTCTTTCCAACTGAGCCAGTCCCGGAATCTTTTTCAAAAGAGCGGCATCAACATCGATACCATATTCGTATGTAGAACCTTCAACCAAAGCATAATCGCCGGCATCCTGCTTAACATAGATCAAAGAATCTTTACCTGTACCGTTAGCAATCCAATATTCCATTGAGAACGGGTTCAGATAATTGAATTTATATCTGTTGACCAACAAATCATTTGAGTCGATATGTTTGTAACCTAACTTCTTATCTTTGATGATTGCAGAGTCTTTGATCTGAACAAACGTTACGTTGTTCAACATATCAGCACCCGTTGTAAGTGTATAGATTTCACCATCTTCATTCAAACGGAACTGAACGTTATCCCAATCTTTCGCATTCGGGAATTCACGGTTTACAATTTTAACCGGAGAAACCGGTTGAGATACCTCTGCATTCAATGTTTTTGTAATAACCCACTGGTATGCAGGCATGTGCAACGGTTCCTGTTCGTCCAATGTCACCCATTCGATTGCATATTGTTTATTACCACCTTCTGCATTTTTATGAATAGGAGCAGCCAATACCTGACCCTTTGCATTCTTGATGATATACAAACCGTTGTCAACAGAAGTCTTATCGCTAGTTACGAAACAGCCTTTCAGACCGAAACCGATCTTTGTATTAATAGGTCTTTCGCCAATAGTTGCAACACTCAAAGATGTGGTAAAGTCCTGCAATTTAACGAACAATTTAGAAGGAACACACTTTGCATTAACAACATCCATCTCGCTATCATTCAGATTTATATTTGCATATGCAGCACCATACTTTCTAACATCTGTGACATCCTTCCAATATTTTTCAGGTTGTTTCTCATTTTTATAACGAGCTTCTTTCACCTGAATAAACAAAGAGTCAACAGACGGCTTATAAGAGAACAAGAATTGATGCTGAGCATCCAACAAGCCACCTTCAACCTTATTTTTAATGTTATCAGTCCAACCGAATTTCAAGAAACCAATACCAGTACTATTAGCAGCAGTATCGACTTTCAAATACAATTCTTCATTTGCTTTTGATGTTACATAAACAAAATTATGGTCGGATGCCAAACCTTTGTTTAACGGCTTAGCAACAAATGCATTTGAAGTAAACGGATTTACATCAGCCTTTGCATCCGGAGTAAATGTAAGAACATTCTTATTATCTTTCAAATAAGCGTTGATTTCGTTTGCACTTAACACATAAGTTCCTGCGTTAAAGACAGTAAACTTAACCGCATTAGAAACGTTATCGACCTCCTTGGCCAACACTTTTTTCACCTGTAACTGACCTTTATTATTAGTAGTCAAAACTAAAACATGATCAGCTTCTTGATAGGTAAACATGGGTTGCTCCTGCTCCAAATCTGTTGCATAAGTACTGGAAAAGGCCCAACCACCAAAAGTTTCACCAACAGACAAACCACCATTAATACTTGTTTCCTTGTTAAGTGCCAGATCTTGAACATCAGCTTCAGAAACAGCCAAGAATTCACCCGTTGCTTTATTTACAAAATCGTAGATAGGCTCCTTACCTTGTCCTTCTTCTGTTATTGTTATACACCATAAAGAACTTTGCAGATCTGTAATTGCAGTCGTTTTTTGAATAACATACTTACCATCTTTAATAGCAAGCACTCCCTCTTGTCCCTTTGCACCAACTCTCAACTGATACACTCCACTCAGCGCTGCCTTATCCAATTTTAAAATTGCAGCAGCATCACTTCCTTGTGCATAGTTTTTAATATTGCTCGCATTTACAGCTGAGAAAGCTGAAGAGAACAGTAAGCTAGCACACAAAAGAGTAGAAAACTTTTTGTTCATAATTCTAAATTTAATATTAATACTAATGTTTATAAAAGTTCAG
>NZ_MNQY01000155.1:0-14360 GCF_001915675.1 Parabacteroides sp. merdae-related_45_40
CCCCTGTTCGTACATAAAACGTACGGTCAGGGGGCTTTTTTATGTAAAAATAAAGGAAATGTTTGCCTATTTAAAATACTTTTTGTTCTTTTGCCTTTGTAAATATAAATAATATTATTGTCTAACAATTTTAAATATCGTTGCCTATAGCATAAACATTACTCAAGAAAAAACTAAAAATATAGAAGTAATGAAGACTTTAAGAATGATGACTGACGAAGAGCTGGTCGTTCTTTATGCAGAAGGTAATAATGCTGCTTTCGATGTATTGTTGAATCGTTACAAAAGTAGCATACACTCCTACATTTACTTTATAGTCCATAACAAAGATCTCACAGAAGATATCTTTCAGGAGACTTTTGTCAAGGTGATTATGACCATTAAACAAGGCCGTTATACCGAAAACGGTAAGTTTAAAGCATGGATTACCCGCATTGCTCATAACCTGATTATCGATAACTTCCGTCAGGAACGCAGTGAAAATACGGTTTCAAATGATGAAGTGGAAGTGGATCTATTCAATAATATCAAACTTTGCGACGGCACGATCGAAGATAACATCGTACGCCGTCAGGTATTGTCTGATGTGAAAAAGTTGGTGAAGCACCTTCCCGACAGCCAACGCGAAGTATTGGAAATGCGTTACTATCAAGATCTCAGTTTTAAAGAAATTGCCGATATTACAGGTGTAAGCATCAATACGGCTTTGGGACGTATGCGTTATGCGATCTTGAATATGCGTCGTATGGCGGAAGAAAACAGTATCGAGCTGTCGATGGCTTGATAATAAGAGCCTGTTTAAATTTTGCATTTGTTGGTTGTGAGAGTTGTATTGAGGATGTTTTTCTGTAGGAGATGCCGTCTTTTTTGTTGAAACAGGTGACTTATTTTGCTTCAAACAGTCAGAAAAAGTGCCGAAGATTCCCGTTTACAGGCTTTTTACACCCGGATGTGAACGGTCTTGACATCCGAGTGTGAATGATATCGAGACCCGGGTGTCAATGGGTTTATCTTATTATGTTATTGAAAATAAGTCATGTGAAGAAGAATCTTGGACAGGCGGTTAGACCTACTATCATTGCTTGTGTCTATTGATATTCAATTGATAAAAGGAAATTAGTGATAGTATGACAGTTGTTTTTCAAAATAATCCTATAATAGAATAAAGCAGGCCGATGAGAGCTATGCAAAATTTATTTCAGAGAAATTTAAACAGGCTCTAAAAGTTGAAAATTTATTTTCTTGTCATACAATAAGGAGATAGCTTGCCCGTTTTATTATCAAACAAGATAAAAAACGAGTTGCCTATGAAGAGACTTTCTACTCAATGTATGAATGAAATAGAAAATAAAACAAACAGAAACCGAAAAGAAAGGAAAACAATGCCGCGTCGGCAAACACTTGATTTCCTTACCCAATTTGCGAGGGTTTATCATTCAGAACCCGCTTTACGCACGGAACTCTGTGGTTTAGTAATGAACTGACGTCGTCTTGCAGAAAAGCAAAAAGAGTATGAAACATAAAATAGCACCTTCTCTGTTAGCTGCTGATTTTCTGAACCTGCAGCGGGAAGTGGAAATGATCAACGAGAGTGATGCTGATTGGTTGCATCTGGATATAATGGACGGTGTGTTCGTTCCTAATATATCGTTTGGTTTTCCGGTTCTGGAAGCGTTGAAGCCAATTTGCAAGAAACCGATGGATGTACATCTGATGATCGTGGAACCGCAAAAGTTCATTCCGGAAGTGGCGGCTACGGGCGCTTATATGATGAATGTGCATTATGAGGCTTGTACACATCTGCACCGTACGGTGGCGGCGATCAAAGAGGCGGGAATGAAGGCGGCTGTTACATTGAATCCGCATACGCCGATTTCCCTGTTGGAAGATATCTTGCAGGATTTGGATATGGTATTGCTCATGTCGGTAAATCCGGGTTATGGAGGGCAAAAGTTTATTGAACATTCGATAGATAAAACAGCTCGTCTGAAAGATATGATCCTGGCAAAAGGGTTGAATACCTTGATCGAAGTCGATGGCGGTGTCAATATGCAGACGGCGAAACCTTTGCTTGAGGTGGGGGCGGACGTGCTGGTTGCCGGTAGTTTTGTTTTCCGTTCCCCTGATCCGTTGAAGACGATCCGAGAACTGAAAGATTTATAATGTCGACTCGTAGGGCGGGGTTCTACTCCGCCCAATCAGAAATCGTACCTTTATTGGATGCAATGGCCAGAGTAGACCCTGCCCCTACGGAATGATGCCCTTTGTGTAATACCATCAAGCCTTAAACCAACCATTTCAAAACCTTACATTATGATAAAAGAATTACAGATCCGTCCCTTTGCCCGTCCGCTGCTTGTCTGGATTGCGGGGGCTATACTACAGACCGTTTTTTCGTGTTGTACTTATTCCTGGGTATTACTATTGCTCCCTGTTATTATCCTTACCACAGCCGGTCTTGCCTTGAGAGGGCAGGAGCATTTTTGTTATGAAACCCGTTGGCTGTGGGGAGCGGTATTCTTGTCTCTGTTGCTTTTCCTCTCGATACAAAAGACTGCTTATTCGCAGTTTGAAGCCTCGTCGGAACATCCGACTTCCCTTCTTTCCCGTTGGGCGCGGGAAGAACAGCAACGATTATTGGAGCCGATCGCAAAACTAAATCTGACCGATGAAGAAAAATCTGTACTGGCCACTATTACTGTCGGTTACCGGCAAGCTATGAGCCGGGAGGTGCGGAACCGTTTTTCGGCTACGGGGGTAGCACATATCCTGGCCGTAAGCGGCTTTCATGTGGCAATCGTCTGTGGCTTTTTATCTTTTCTTTTTTCTTTTCTCCCCAGGAATGGATGTTGCCGGTGGATTCGCTACATCTCGCTGCTTGTGCTATTGTGGGGATTTGTTGCGATAACGGGCTTGGCGGTCTCTTCTGTGAGGGCAGCGTTGATGCTTACAATGTATCTGACGGGCGGAGTGTTGGATAGGAGGGCGGAGCGTTATAATATATTGGCGGCTTCCGCTTTTTGCATGTTGGTTTATGAACCCTTGTACTTATTCGACATAGGTTTCCAGCTGAGTTATCTGGCCGTGCTGTCCATCCTTTATTTCCAACCTCGGTTGCAGGCGTTGATAAAAGTGCATAATCCGTTTTTGAGGACACCGTGGGGGTGGGTCACGGTTACTCTGTCGGCACAGGCGGGCACGACTTTTTTATGTCTGTATTATTTCGGGCAGTTTTCGACTGTCTTTTTGTTGACGAACTTGCCGCTTACGTTTCTTGCGACTTTGTTGATACCGGCAAGTTTGGTCTACATGTTTTTGCCTGAATGGATTCCTGGGTATGGCTGGTTGCAGGTTGGGGTGGAATGGTTGGCGCACGACCTGCTTTGGGTTGTCGATGCTTTTAGCCAGGTACCGGGGGCGGTTTTCTCCTTCCGGTTCGATTTTCCTGCGATGCTGGTGGCGTATGGAATGCTTTTGTCTATCCTGTTGTATGGTCATACCGGACGTTCGCGTTATTTGCTCGTCATTCTGTTTTTGTTGTTAATTATACTTCTTGTCCGGGTGATTGAGGATTTAAAGCAGTGTGGAATCTAAAAAAAGTAGTACCTTTGTCATTGAAAATAAGAGAATATATGATTACGAAAATCATTCACGAAGAGAAAATTCAGAAAGCCAAGAAGTACGTCGAGAAAGGCGAAAGTTTTGTAATAGTGACACATGTTACCCCTGACGGGGATGCTATAGGTTCCGCATTGGGACTGTACCATTTTCTGACAGCCTATGGAAAAGATAACGTGACGGTAGTGGTCCCTAACGATTTTCCCCAATTCTATAAATGGATGCCAGGACATAAAGAAATCGTCATTCATGAGAAATATCCTGATTTTGCCGAACAGCTGATCCGGGATGCGGATGTCTTATTCTGCCTCGATTTCAACGAACCCAAGCGTATCGAAAAATTGGCTCCGGCTGTTGTGGCGGCAGAGGGACGTAGAGTGATGATCGACCATCATCTGAATCCGGCTGATTTTTGCCGGGTTACGATGTCATATCCTGAAATGTCGTCTACGAGCGAAATGGTTTTCCGTTTCATCTGCCGTATGGGGATGTTCGACCTGATCAATAAAGATTGTGCCGCTTGTATTTATACGGGTATGATGACGGATACCGGTTCGTTTACCTACAATTCGAATAAGCCGGAAATTTATACGATCATAAGCGAACTGATCAAGAAAGGTATCGATAAGGATTTGATCTACCGGAAAGTGAACCAGGTATATTCGGAAAGCCGTTTACGGATGATGGGATACGTTCTGTATGAAAAAATGAAAGTTTATCCGGAGCAACATGCCGCTCTGATCACGCTTTCGCTGGAAGAGATGAACCGTTTCCATTATGTGACGGGTGATACGGAGGGATTTGTCAATCTGCCGTTGAGCATCGAAAATGTGGCTTTCAGTGTCTTTATTCGCGAAGATAAGGATTATGTGAAGATTTCGCTTCGGTCTGTCGGTGATTTCCCCTGCAACCAGTTTGCAAGCCGCTATTTCAATGGCGGCGGACATAAAAATGCTTCGGGTGGAGAATTTTATGGCTCATTGGCCGATGCTGTTGCCGTATTTGAAAAAGGCCTGGAGGAATTTAATCCTAATAAAACAGAAGATTTAGATAAACATGACTGAGATGTGGCGGAGATTGTATACATTTGCCATTCATTTACAATAAATAGGTAACAGATGAAGAGAGGTTTTTATATCCTGTTGATTATGTGCACCGCCATAATGGTGGTGTCGTGTGACAAGACAAAGTCATACACTGATATGTTGAAGGCCCAGGAGAAAGCTATTGATCGTTTGCGTGCGGATAGTGGATTGGTTTTTCTGGAAGAATTTCCGACTGACAGCATTTTTAAGGAAAATGAATTTGTTGAGTTGGATAATGGTGTTTATCTGAATATCGTCAATAAAGGAAACAGTGAACGTGCGGTACTGGGACAAACGGCGATCCGTTCCCGTTTCATCGCCCGGATGTTTATGGAAAACAGTAGCATGGGAACCGGTACCGTCGACCTGCTCGGTCCTAATTCAAACGGTACACATCCGGTAGAGTTCAGATATGGTTATTATACTTCTTTGAATCCTGATTACTCTTATACATGGGATATGTTTATTTGTGAAGGTTTAGGTGCCGGACTTCCTTACGTGGGAGACAGCGCGGTTGTCAAACTGATCGTTCCGTTTAAACTGATGAGCAGTGATTTTCAAAGCTCAGGGACACCTGTGTTTTTTGAGAAAGTGAAGTATACTTTTATAAAATAAATCTAACTAAATGACACTGATTAAATCTATTTCTGGTATCCGTGGAACAATAGGCGGGAACCCCGAAGACGGGCTCAATCCGTTGGCTATTGTTAAGTTTGTGGCTGCTTATGCTACATTCATTAAGAAAAACACGAAGGTGACAACAAACAAGATCGTGGTAGGTCGTGATGCACGTATCTCTGGTCCGATGGTTAAACAAGTCGTTCTCGGTGCGCTTACGGGAATGGGCTTTGACGTGGTAGATATCGATCTGGCTACTACTCCGACTACCGAGTTAGCTGTTGCCTGGGAAGAAGCTTGTGGCGGTATCATTTTGACTGCCAGCCACAATCCGAAACAATGGAATGCCCTGAAGTTATTGAACGAACGGGGGGAATTCTTGAATGCTGCCGAAGGTGCCGAGGTGCTGAAGATTGCTGCTGAAGAAAGTTTCGTATTTGCTGATGTCGACAATTTAGGAAAAGTCTATGTTAATAATACTTACAATCAAAAGCACATCGAGAGTGTGTTGAAGCTGGATTTGGTGGATGTCGAGGCTATCAGAGCTGCTAATTTCCGTGTCGCTATCGACTGTGTAAACTCGGTAGGCGGTGTTGTTATTCCTGAATTGCTTTCAGCTTTGGGGGTAAAGGAAATTTTCAAGTTACATTGTGCTCCTCACGGTAACTTTGCACATAATCCGGAACCGATCCCTGAAAACCTGACGGAGATCTCCGACCTGATGAAGCATGCCAAAGCCGATGTCGGTTTTGTTGTTGATCCGGACGTAGACCGTCTGGCTATTATCAGCGAAGACGGGGAGATGTTTGGAGAAGAATATACACTGGTGGCTGTCAGCGACTACGTTTTGAGTCATACACCGGGCAATACGGTCAGCAACCTGAGCTCAAGCCGTGCTCTGCGTGACGTTACCCGTGCTCATGGTTGCGAGTACAATGCGGCAGCAGTGGGCGAAGTGAATGTCGTAACGAAGATGAAAGCGACTAATGCTATTATCGGTGGCGAAGGCAATGGAGGTGTGATCTATCCGGCCAGCCATTACGGTCGTGATGCTTTGGTGGGTATCGCCTTGTTCCTGACTCATCTGGCAAAGAAGCAGATGAAGACAAGCGAACTGCGTGCTTCCTATCCTCCGTACTTCATTTCCAAGAAGAAAGTAGAACTGACTCCAGATATCGATGTAGATGCTATCTTGGCAAAAGTAAAAGAGAAATTTGCCCAGTATGATATCACCGATATCGATGGTGTGAAGATCGACTTCCCTGAAAAATGGGTGCATCTGCGTAAGAGCAATACGGAACCGATTATCCGTATTTATTCCGAAGCTCACACGATGCAGGAAGCGGAAGAGATTGGTGACGAGCTGATTCAGATCATTCGCGATATGTGTAAATAATCTTTCATCAAGATAAAAAAGAAAAGAGGTTATGCTTGATTGCATCTCCTCTTTTTTTGTATTTTCGAAACAGATATGTTTTTTAAATGCCAGTCGCTGTCCAAATTGGCAGATATTTTCCTTTCAAACGAAGAATTTCTTTTCAAACAGATAGATACTTTTAGGGAAAACCTTGTATTTTTATGGAACAAAAAGCCACGGTTTTTAAAGGATTGAGGTCTGGATAATACAATAAAAAGGCATTTATCTCCGTATAAATCCGTATAAAATAGTAATTTTGTAAACTAATTAGGTTATGTATATGCTAAGAACGGAAATTAGGAAACTGGGAGGATTGATTTGTTTCTTGTTTGTGATGTTGGCCATCCAGGCACAGCAATATACGGTTACAGGAGGAAATGGGGTTCCTTATTTGTTGGAGAATCCAGGGAATCGTATACGAGTTTATTTGGTGTATGGAATGGATAATGTGGAGATTAGCTATACATCTTCGTCTACTAATCATCAATGGTATCGATATAAGCAAAAGGCATTGGACCGGGAACCTGTTCCGTGTGAACAGAATGGGGAGACATCCGTTGTCCGGAATATAGAGGAGGATGCCGGGTATTATGTGGAAGATCCGGCTTCCGGTTTGAATGGTTGGTATGTATGGATCATTGATTATAGTAAATACGCTTTTAATGTCGAAAGCATTACAGTCAAAGGAAATTGTGACGGCTTTTGGCTGGAAGGTTCTCCGACTGTCCCAGTTATGTATTATTATACCCCGACGGGAAATCGGATAACGGTGAAGCGGGAGTTTAATGTCGCTTATCAGACATTGGAGTGGTCTGAAGACAACAACTATTTTTCGCCCAAGAATGTGCAAAGATCACTGACGGAAGGGCCTTATTCGACAAAGATAAACGATAACGAAACAATTCCGTTGTGCGATACGGAAGTCACACTTTCCGGTGATCAGTTTGCAAAACATTTCGGAATAGAGAAATCAATCACTTCGGATACCTATCAGGCGGTGGCCGTCGAAGTGCATGTCGATACGACGTTTATAATGGATAATGCGAAGAATATGACAGCTGGAGATGGGGAATATATTTCCGCTCCGGCAACGGTCACTTTTCGGGCGTATGCCAATGATCCGGTAGCGACACTGTATACTTGGAAAATATATAGGAGCGATCAGGAAAACGGGATCGAGAATCCGCTGGTGGAATATAGGGATGAGGAGATCGACTATACGTTTACGGAGAAAGGGGATTATACGGCGGTTGCGACTGTCAGCAACGCGACAGGAGAATGCGAGGCGGTTTCCAATTCTATTGAAATCAAGATTGCAGAATCGGAATTGCAGATCCCGAACGCTTTCTCGCCAGGTACGACGCCCGGTATTAATGATGAATTTCGTGTCGCCTACAAATCACTTGTGACCTATAAGTGTTGGATATTTAATCGATGGGGAGTACAGATGTTCCATTCTACTAATCCGGCTGAAGGGTGGGATGGCAAAAAAGGTGGGAAATATGTCGCTCCCGGCGTCTATTTTTATGTGATAGATGCAGTGGGATCGGATGGTATTAAATATAATAAAAAAGGTTCTATAAATATTCTTAGACCCAAGAAGATTGATGATGAAATTATTGAACAGTAATAGTATAGTCGGTTTTGTGGTGGGTAGTGCTGTGTGCCTGACCGCCTGCCTCTCCATTGGTTCGAGTGATTCGGAAAAAGTGAAAGACCAACGTCCGGTCGTTTCATCGGTGACCATGTCGCCTGATATTCCTTCTTCCGTCTCTTTTTGCGGAAAAGATATCGATTTGACGCGTTATAATATGCATGAAGGTTTTGATCGGGAATTGAGTAGTTTTACCTATTTCCATTCTACTACCATGTTGCTGATCAAGCGGGCAAACCGCTATTTCCCGATAATCGAACCGATCCTGAAAGCCAATGGCATTCCGGACGACTTCAAGTATCTGGCGGTGATCGAGAGCCATCTCGATCCACGGGTCTCATCGCCTGCACGGGCAGTGGGGACTTGGCAATTGTTGGAAGGTACGGCCCGTCAGTACGGGTTGACGATAACGCCTACGGTCGATGAACGTTGCGACGTGGCAAAGGCTACCGAAGCTGCCTGCCGTTATCTGAAAGCTGCCTATGAAAAATATGGAGACTGGGCGATGGTCGCATCTTCCTATAACGCTGGTATGGGACGCATATCGGGGGAGCTTGTCAAGCAGGATGCGGATAGTTCGTTCGATCTCTGGCTGGTGGAAGAGACTACCCGCTATGTCTATCGTATCATGGCTATCAAGCAGATATTAGAAGCTCCTTATAAATATGGGTTCGTGCTAAGGGCACAGGATTTGTATAAACCGATCGTATGCGAGAGTGTTGCCGTCTCGACGGATATTCAGGATTTGTCTGATTTCGCCAAGAAGAATGGTGTCACCTATGCCGATTTGAAACGTTTCAATCCCTGGTTGCGAGATCGTAAATTGCTGACAGCAGGAAAAACATATACGATCCGGATCCCGAAAGAATCTGATATGTATTATAAAAGGCCTAACACCTATGTGCATAATCCGGCCTGGGTGGTGAAATAAGAAAACTGAAAAATGATGAAGGATAAGAATGCATTGGAAGGCGGCCGTATTTCCGTTTTAGGCGCGCGTGTCCATAATTTGAAGAATATAGATGTCGACATACCTCGTAACAAGCTCTCCGTAATTACCGGTATGAGCGGTAGTGGTAAATCGTCTTTGGCTTTTGATACGATTTTTGCGGAAGGGCAACGCCGTTATGTGGAGACGTTCTCCGCTTATGCGCGTAACTTCTTGGGAAATATGGAACGGCCGGATGTGGATAAGATCACTGGTCTGAGCCCTGTTATCTCAATCGAGCAGAAAACAACAAACAAGAATCCGAGATCCACAGTGGGGACGACTACCGAGGTTTATGACTTTTTCCGTCTGCTTTATGCAAGGGCGGGAGAGGCTTATTCGTATTTGAGTGGCGAGAAGATGGTGAAATACACCGAGGAGCAGACGCTGGAACTGATTATGAACCAGTATAAGGGGAAGAAGACCTACCTGCTCGCTCCGCTTGTCCGTAATCGTAAGGGACATTATAAGGAACTTTTCGAACAGATGCGGAAAAAAGGCTATCTGAATGTCCGGGTGGATGGTGAGATGAAGGAGATCTTTCATGGCATGAAGCTCGACCGGTATAAGATGCACAGTATCGAGGTTGTGGTCGATAAACTGATCGTTTCGGAATCGGACGAACGTCGTTTGAAAGAAAGCCTGCGTGTCGCTATGAAGCAGGGTGACGGCTTGGTACTCGTGCTGGATGCCGAGACGGACGAAGTGCGCCATTTCAGCCGTCGGCTGATGGATCCGGTGACGGGTTTGTCTTACAGTGAACCGGCTCCCCATAATTTTTCGTTCAACTCTCCGCAGGGTGCTTGCCCGAAATGTAAAGGACTGGGACAGGTCAATTTGTTGGACATGAACAAGATCGTGCCCGATGCGTCGCTCAGTATCTACAGTGGCGGTATCGTGGCGTTGGGAAAATATAAGAATTCACTGATATTCTGGCAGATCGAAGCTATTTGCGAGAAATATGGCGTAACACTGAAAACCCCGATCAAAGACATCCCGGAAGAAGCGATCGATGAGATCATGAACGGGACGGACGAACGCCTGCAAATAAAAAACGATTCGCTGGGTACTTCCAATTATTTCCTGTCGTATGAAGGAGTTGCCAAATATATCCTGATGCAGCAGGAGAGCGAGGCTTCCGCTTCCGCGCAGAAATGGGCGGGACAGTTTATACGGATGGCTACCTGTCCGGAATGTAACGGGCAGCGGTTGAACAAGGAAGCGCTGCATTATAAGATAGCCGGAAAGAATATTGCCGAACTTTCGGCAATGGATATCTCTGAATTGTATGAGTGGTTGGAGGGTGTCGAGGAGCAGTTGAATCCTAAGCAGAGGCAGATTGCTGTCGAAATCTTGAAGGAGATCCGTTCACGTCTGAAATTCCTGTTAGATGTCGGATTGGACTATCTCGCGTTGAACCGTGCTTCGGCGACGTTATCGGGGGGCGAGAGTCAACGCATCCGTTTGGCGACCCAGATCGGTAGCCAGCTGGTCAATGTACTTTATATCTTGGATGAACCGAGTATAGGGTTGCACCAGCGGGATAACGTTCGTTTGATCAACTCGTTGAAAGAGTTGCGCGATACGGGCAACTCTGTTGTCGTGGTCGAGCATGACAAAGACATGATGTTGAATGCGGACTATGTGGTCGATATGGGACCGAAGGCTGGTCGTCTAGGAGGAGAAGTTGTTTTTGCCGGAACTCCCGGAGAAATGTTGAAAGCTGACACGCTTACTTCGGCCTACCTGAACGGGAAGACGGAGATTGCCGTTCAGGTAGAGCGGCGGAAAGGAAACGGACAGTTTATCACGATAAAAGGGGCGAGCGGGAATAATCTGCGGAATGTGGATGTCACGTTCCCGTTGGGTACGCTGATCTGTGTCACGGGCGTGTCCGGTAGCGGAAAGTCTTCTTTGATCAACCGGACCTTGCAGCCGATTCTCAGCCAGCATTTCTATCGTTCCCTGGAAGATCCGTTGCCTTACAAATCAATCGAAGGGATAGACAATGTGGATAAGATAGTCAATGTGGACCAGTCACCGATCGGACGTTCGCCGAGAAGTAATCCGGCTACTTATACCGGCGTCTTTTCAGATATCCGCAATCTGTTTGTGGATCTGCCTGAATCGAAAGTGCGTGGCTACAAACCCGGACGTTTCTCGTTCAATGTCTCCGGCGGACGTTGCGAGACGTGCAAAGGGAACGGTTACAAGACGATCGAGATGAATTTCCTGCCGGATGTGCTGGTTCCCTGTGAAGAATGTCATGGCAAGCGATACAACCGGGAAACGTTGGAAGTCCGCTTTCGCGGGAAATCCATTGCGGATATTCTGGATATGACGATCAATATGGCGGTGGAGTTTTTCGAGAATATTCCCTCGATCTTGTCGAAAGTGAAGGTATTGCAGGATGTAGGCCTGGGCTATATCAAGTTGGGGCAACCTTCCACGACTCTCTCCGGCGGTGAGAGCCAGCGTGTCAAACTGGCGACCGAACTGGCTAAGAAAGATACGGGCAAGACGCTTTACGTGTTGGACGAGCCGACGACCGGTCTTCATTTCGAAGATATACGGGTCTTGTTGGGCGTCCTGAATAAATTGGTGGATAAGGGTAATACGATCATCGTCATCGAGCATAACCTCGATGTCATCAAATGTGCCGACTATCTGATCGATATGGGTCCCGAAGGCGGACGTAACGGCGGACAGGTCCTTTTCACCGGAACTCCCGAAGAAATGGTAAAAGCGAAAACGAAGAGCTATACGGCTCCATTTTTGAAAGACGAATTAAAAAGCGATAAGAAATGAAGAATCCTATTCAGATGATTAAACAATGCGTGGAGAAGGAAGAACCTTACTTTCTGCTGCGCGGACAGGATTTGTGTGCGTTGAAGGCCATCGAAACCTATTATGAGGAGGTGAAGAAGCACGTGAAAGACCCTTATTTTATTGAGGAGATAGGAGAGATAATGAAAGATTTCCGGGCTTTCCGGGAAGAACAGGAAACCCATATACCGGATTAAAAGATGGCGGACGACAGTTACAAGACCATTAAGCAGATAGCTGAAGGGTACTATACGGAGAAGCGCAGCCGCTTTATCTCGTATGCGATCCCGGTGCGTACGGTGGAAGAGGTGAAAGAGCAACTGGACAAATATCGTAAACAGTATTATGACGCCCGCCATGTCTGCTGGGCCTATATGTTAGGTCCCGAACGCCTAACTTTTCGTGCGAACGATGACGGCGAGCCTTCCTCTACTGCCGGAAAACCGATTCTGGGACAGATCAACTCGAACGGGTTGACAGATATCCTGATCGTCGTGATCCGCTATTTCGGCGGAATCGAATTAGGGACGAGCGGTTTGATTGTTGCTTACCGGACAGCCGCCGCCGAAGCAATAGCTGCTGCCGAGATAGAAGAGCGCACTGTTGATGAAGATATCACCATTGCGTTCGAATACCCTTATCTGAACGGAATCATGCGCATTGTCAAGGAAGAGAATCCAGTGATCGTCTCCCAAAAGTTTGAAATGGATTGTGAAATGACTCTTCGTATTCGCAAAGGGGAGGCCGAACGTTTGAAAGCGCGGTTATTAAAGGTGGAAAGTGTCTATATTCCCAGAACCGAATTTTAAGTAAGTTGTTATATTATTATAATTCTAAACAAAAACAATTTGTAAATAATGAAGAAGATTCTTTTATTTTCTTTTTTTCTGATGTTGGGACTGGTTGTATCTCAATTCCTGCCGGCGATGGTAGGTGAGGGGTATTCGTCGGTGAAGACGGTCTCCAATACCCTGTTGTATGTCTGCCTGGCCTTTATCATGATAAATGTGGGGCGGGAGTTCGAAATGGATAAAAGCTGTTGGCGGTCCTATACCGAAGATTATTTTATTGCAATGGCGACGGCTGCTTTCCCCTGGATCTTCGTGGCTTTATATTATATGTTCGTGTTGCTTCCCGATATTTACTGGAACAGTGGAGAAGCTTGGAAAGAAAACCTTTTGTTGAGCCGGTTTGCAGCCCCGACTTCGGCAGGTATATTGTTTACGATGTTGGCGGCGGCAGGGTTGAAATCTTCCTGGGTATACAAGAAGGTACAGGTATTGGCGATCTTCGACGACCTCGACACAATCCTGTTGATGATACCTTTGCAGATCATGATGGTAGGTTTGCGCTGGCAGTTGGGTGTTATCATTCTGATCGTGATGGTCCTGTTGATCATCGGATGGAGAAAGATGGGCAGTTATGACATGCGGCAGGACTGGAAGGCAATTCTTTTTTATGCAGTCTTTACCTGCGGGATCACGCAGGTTGTTTATTTGGTGTCCAAATACTTCTATGGTGAAGATGCCAGCATTCATATCGAGGTTCTGTTACCTGCGTTTGTATTAGGTATGGTGATGCGACATAAGCATATCGATACGAAGGTTGAGCACAATGTGGCGACGGCTGTCTCATTCCTCTTTATGTTCTTGGTAGGAGTCAGCATGCCGGTCTTTTTCGGAGTGGACTTCGCCGTGCAGTCTGCAAAGGCGACAACGATAACCGGAGCACAGCCGATGATGTCCTGGCCAGTGATCATCCTGCATGTCGTGATTGTTTCGTTCCTGTCCAATATCGGGAAACTGTTCCCGCTGTTTTTCTATCGGGAAAGGCGGAAGCGCGAACGTCTGGCACTGTCGATCGGTATGTTTACACGCGGTGAAGTAGGGGCTGGGATTATCTTTATTGCGCTTGGCTACAATTTAGGAGGTCCTGCGCTTATGATTTCCGTGCTCACCATAGTGTTTAATTTAATTTTAACTGGTATATTTGTCGTGTGGGTTGAAAAACTGACCCGCAGCGCTTACGAGCTGGAGCAAGCTGGCAAATAGGCGGACAGTTGTTAGGAAAAAATCAAAGGGAAGCGGTTTGCACGCCGCTTCCCATAAATATTTAAATACCATATGGATAGAACCATCAACGTTATCCTTAAAC
>NZ_MNQY01000156.1:0-13216 GCF_001915675.1 Parabacteroides sp. merdae-related_45_40
GCATAAAGTCGAGGCTTTTTTTATGGATAAATTGTATCTTTGCAGCCATAAAAGAGAAAAAATATGATTTCTGTTGAAGGACTTACAGTTGAGTTTGGCGGGTTTACGCTTTTTGATGATGTTTCGTTTGTGGTAAATAAGAAGGATCGTATCGCACTGGTGGGAAAGAACGGTGCGGGAAAATCGACGATGCTGAAAATATTTGCCGGCTTGCAGTCTCCTACCTCCGGGACGGTCAGCGTACCGAAGGAGACGACGATCGGTTATCTTCCCCAGCAGATGAAGCTGGCGGATACACAGACGGTACGCGAAGAGGCGGAACATGCCTTCGAGCATATCCATGAGATGGAAAAGGAGATAGAACGGCTGAACCAACAACTGGTCGAGCGGACAGATTATGAAACGGAATCGTATCAGAACCTCATAGACCGTGTCACGCATCTGACGGAACATTTCCAGATGATGGGTGGAAACAACTACCATGCCGAGTTGGAACGGACGTTGATCGGCTTGGGATTTAGCCGTGAGGATTTCGACCGGCCGACCTCCGAGTTCAGTGGGGGATGGCGCATGCGTATCGAGCTTGCCAAGCTCCTGCTCCGCAAGCCGGATGTCCTGCTGCTGGACGAGCCGACCAACCATTTGGATATAGAGTCCATCCAATGGCTTGAAAACTTCATTGCGACACGTGCCAATGCGGTGATCCTTGTTTCACATGACCGGGCGTTTATCGATAATACGACTTTCCGGACGATAGAGATAGAGCTTGGGAAGATTTATGACTATAAGGTAAAATACTCCGAATATGTGGAACTGCGTAAAGAGCGCCGCGAACAACAACTTCGTGCCTTTGAAAACCAGCAGAAGAAATTGGCCGATACGGAAGCTTTCATCGAGCGTTTCCGCTATAAAGCGACCAAGTCCGTGCAGGTGCAATCCCGTATCAAACAATTGGAAAAGGTTGAACGCATAGAGGTGGACGAAGTGGATACGGCTATGCTGAGCCTGAAATTCCCTCCGGCTCCCCGTTCCGGTTCCTATCCGGTGATTGCGGAAGATGTGGCCAAGCGCTATGGCGACCATCTGATTTTCGAGCATGCCACTTTCACTATTAACCGCGGAGACAAAGTCGCTTTTGTCGGCAAGAACGGTGAAGGTAAGTCCACGCTGGTTAAATGCATAATGGGAGAGATCACCGATTTTACAGGAAAGCTTCAGTTGGGGCATAATGTGAAGATCGGCTATTTTGCACAGAACCAGGCACAGTTGCTGGATGAGAATATGACCGTTTTCGATACGGTGGATTACGTGGCACAGGGGGACATCCGTCTGAAGATACGGGACATATTGGGGGCTTTCATGTTCGGTGGAGAAGCGTCGGACAAGAAAGTGAAGGTATTGTCTGGTGGAGAAAAGACCCGTCTGGCCATGATCCGGCTGTTGTTGGAACCGGTGAACCTGTTGATCCTCGACGAACCGACCAACCATTTGGACATGCGTTCGAAAGATGTGCTGAAAGATGCTTTGAAAGAGTTTGACGGTACGGTTATCGTCGTCTCGCACGACCGTGAATTCCTGGATGGACTGGTAGACAAGGTTTATGAATTCGGAAATAAACGGGTGATCGAACATTTGGGAGGTATTTATGATTTCCTGGAACATAAGAAGATGGATAGTTTGTGCGAATTGGAACGTTCCACCCAAACGACAACCTCTATGGAAAGAAACGCTTCGGAGCCGACCCGAAACAAGCTCTCTTATGAAGCCCGCAAGGAACAAAGCAAGGCAATCAAGAAAGTTGAAAAAGCGATAGCCGAATCCGAAAAGAAAATAACGGAACTCGAAAACTCCATTGCTGCTATCGAGGCCAAGCTCGCCACTCCCGAAGGGGCGGCGGATGTTTCCTTATATACCGAATATTCCGAATTGAAGAAGAAACTTTCCGACACGATGGATCTCTGGACGGAACAGACCCTCGAACTGGAAGAACTGAATGCAGCCAATAGTTAGCAGTCGATTCTTGGTAGATACGAATCATAAATGATGATTTGCAGTCCTGCTATTTAAGCATGGATTGCGCGGATTTCCGATCCTGCTAAAATAAGGATACTGTAATTATAACTAATAAACAAATACACAGATATTTACTGCCATTACTACCATTCTTTTACTTTTCGCCCTTAGTCGAAAAGGCTTTTGACAAGTGTCGAAAGGGCTTTTGACCAAGGGCGAAAAGATCTTCGACCAAGGGCAAAAGGTCAATGATTGGGCTGTTTGACAATAGAAGCATGGCTATTGTCACTTAAATAAAACCTTCCTGGACCGACTTGCTCTCTCTGTTTTGAAAAAGTAAATATTAACGCTTGGTTTTTAACCCTCTTTAGAAAATCTTCCTACCTTTGCCTACTTAAAACTAAAAAACACAAACTTAATTCTTGCGCTATGTTAACTCAGATTATAAATGGCAAGATCCTTACCCCACAGGGCTGGTTGAAAGACGGTTCTGTTCTGATAAGCGATAACAAGATTTTGGAAGTGACTAACTGCGATCTGGCAGTGGTAGGAGCCACTTTGATAGACGCTAAAGGCATGTATATCGTGCCGGGCGGAGTAGAAATTCATGTTCACGGCGGTGGAGGCCGTGACTTTATGGAAGGTACCGAAGAAGCGTTCCGGGCAGCGGTAGCCGCTCACATGCAGCATGGTACGACCAGTATTTTCCCCACATTGTCATCCTCGACCATCCCGATGATCCGCGAAGCAGCTGCAACGACTGAAAAGTTGATGGCGGAAAAAGACAGTCCTGTCCTGGGGCTTCATCTGGAAGGGCATTACTTCAACATGAAGATGGCCGGCGGGCAGTTACCGGAAAATATCAAGAATCCGGATCCGGAAGAATACATTCCCCTGTTGGAAGAGACACATTGCATCAAACGTTGGGATGCCGCTCCCGAATTGCCGGGTGCCATGCAGTTCGGTAAATACGTCACCTCGAAAGGCGTGTTGGCATCTGTCGGTCATACGCAAGCCGAATACGAGGATATTCAGACTGCCTACGAAGCCGGATATACCCATGCCACGCACTTCTACAATGCGATGCCCGGTTTCCACAAACGTCGTGAATATAAATATGAAGGTACGGTCGAGAGTATTTATCTGATCGACGACATGACGGTCGAGGTGGTTGCCGACGGTATCCATGTGCCTCCGACGATCCTTCGTCTGGTCTATAAGATCAAAGGCGTGGAACGTACTTGTCTGATCACCGATGCGCTGGCTTGCGCCGCAAGTGACAGCCAGACGGCGTTTGACCCGCGTGTGATCATCGAAGACGGTGTTTGCAAGCTGGCCGACCGTTCAGCTCTTGCCGGCAGCATTGCGACTATGGACCGCCTGATCCGTACGATGGTTCAGAAAGCCGAGATCCCGTTGGAAGATGCCGTTCGCATGGCTTCCGAAACTCCGGCACGCATCATGGGTGTTTACGACCGTAAGGGGTCTTTGCAGCGAGGTAAGGATGCGGACATCCAGATTCTGGATAAGGACTTGAATGTCCGTGCTGTCTGGGCGATGGGTAAATTAGTGGAAGGAACGAATAAACTGTTTTGATTTATGCTGACACAAATAATAAATGGCCAGATCCTTACCCCTCAGGGATGGTTGAAGGATGGCTCCGTATTGATTAGCGACGGAAAGATTCTGGAAGTGACGAACAGCGACCTGGCTGTTATCGGCGCCAAGGTGGTGGATGCCAAGGGTATGTATATCATTCCCGGTTTCGTAGCCATGAACGTGCATGGCGGAGGCGGCCATGATTTTAAGGAATGTACGGAAGAAGCCTTCCATAGTGCTATTGCCGCCCATATGAAACACGGTGCGACTACTATTTTTCCCACTTTGTCGTCTTCTCCTAAAGAATCGATCTGCAAGGCAGTCTCCATTTGCGAGAAGCTGATGGCGGAAAAGGACGGTCCCGTATTGGGACTTCATGTGGAAGGACCGTATCTGAATGCCAAGATGGCCGGTAACCTTTATGATGTGAAAAATCCGGATAAGGAAGAATATATGTCTATCCTGGAAAGTACGAACTGTATTAAGCGTTGGGATGCCAGTCCTGAATTGCCGGGTGCGCATGATTTCGCCCGTTATCTCAGGTCGAAAGGTATCCTGGCTGCCATTACGCATACGGAAGCCGAATTCGAGGATATCAAAGAAGCCTATGCGGCGGGTTTTACCCATGCGGCACAGTTCTACAACGCAATGCCCGGTTTCCACAAGCGTCGTGAATATAAATACGAAGGAACGGTGGAAAGTGTTTTCCTGATGGATGATATGACGGTGGAAGTAATTGCCGACGGTAAACATTTGCCTTCTACGATTCTTCGCTTGGTGTATAAGCTGAAAGGTGTGGAACGCACGTGCCTGGTAACCGATGCGTTGTCTTATGCTGCAAGCGATGTGAAACCGGACGAAGGCTCACGTATTATCATTGAAGATGGTGTTTGCAAGTTGGCCGACCATTCTTCGCTTGCCGGAAGTATCGCTACGATGGATGTGCTGGTCCGTACGATGGTTCAAAAAGCCAATGTCCCGTTGGCCGATGCCGTTCGCATGGCTTCCGAAACTCCGGCACGCCTGATGGGGGTATCCGACCGTACGGGTACGTTGCAGCGCGGAAAAGATGCCGACATCATCATCCTGGACCGTAACTTGACTGTCCGTGCCGTTTGGTCGATGGGAAACCTGGTTCCGGCTGCCAATACGCTGTTTTAAGAAAATTAGAACTGATAAGGAATGAAGAACAGGTTTGTGGATGACGCGGATAAAACGGATTGAATTTATTTTATCCGTTAAGATCCGTCCGATCCGTGTCATCCGCGAACCTGGTTCTTAAATGATACATTTGATTCATCTCTGCCAAAATCCGTAATATCAATATTTCCTATAACCGTATTGATTTTTTAAATGCTCTGTAAAGCTAAGTTCGTTTATTTATTAGTATATTTGTGATTCAAGTTATGATATAATATACTAAATCGAGAATTAAACATGAAAACAGACCTTAGTTCGCAGATTACCCTGACGCGAATACCGCAGCGGTATTATCGCCCGGAGAATGCTTTTGAGCATTCAGTTTTGACCCGTCTGGAAAAGATCCCGACAAACATCTACGAATCGGCCGATGAAGGTTCGTTTGCCATCGCTAAGGAGATAGCAGACCAGATTCGCAAGAAACAGGAAATCGGTGAAAACTTTGTGATGGCTATTCCCGGAGGCCGTTCTCCGTTGAGCGTATATAAAGAATTGATCCGTATGCATAAGGAAGAACAACTGAGCTTCCGCAACGTGGTTGTCTTTGTTGAATATGAATTCTTCCCGCTTGTCTCTCCTTCCGCCGGCAACGTGGCACAGCTGAAAGAGGCGTTGCTGGACCATATCGATATTACCCCTGAGAATGTTTATGCTCCCGATGGATGCATGCCGAAAGATGCCATCATCGATTTCTGCCGGATGTACGAAGAAAACATCCAGAAGGCAGGCGGTTTGGATTATATCCTGTTAGGCGTGGGACATGCGAGCAACATTATGTTTAACGGTGTAGGTGCGACGCTGAGTTCGCGTACCCGTCTGGTTCTGCTGGAAGGAACTGCCCGTAAGGAAGCTTCCCGTACGTTCCCGTCATTGGACAATGTGCCTGCGGGAGTCATCACGATGGGGATCGCTACCATGATGAAAGCCCGTAATGTGATCCTGATGGCGTGGGGTGAAGATAAGGCGAAGATCATCGCCAAAACGGTGGAAGGCAAAGTGAGTGACGCTGTTCCCTCTTCTTACCTCCAGAATCATACGAATGCGAAAGTTGTGGTCGATCTGTCTGCCGCGTATGATCTGACACGTATCAGTCATCCTTGGCTGGTTACCAATTGCGAGTGGGATAACAAGCTGATCCGTCGCGCAATCGTTTGGTTGTGCCAGTTGACAGGCAAACCGATCTTGAAACTGACAAACAAGGATTATAGCGAAAACGGCCTGGGTGAGCTGCTTGCCCTGTACGGTTCGGCCTATAATGTGAATATCCGGGTATTCAACGATATCCAGCACACGATTACCGGATGGCCGGGCGGCAAGCCGAATGCCGACGATTCAAACCGTCCCGAACGTGCAACTCCGTATCCGAAGAAAGTGATTATCTTCAGTCCGCATCCGGATGACGATGTCATCTCGATGGGCGGTACATTCCATCGTTTGTGCGAACAGCATCACGATGTACATGTCGCTTACGAAACTTCCGGCAATATTGCCGTAGGGGATGAAGAGGTAATCCGCTATTGCGAATATCTGCGCGACGTTTGTGCCAAATATACGGAAGACGAAACGGTTAAGAAGAAAGCCGAAGAAATCATCCATTTCCTCCGTTATGAAAAGGTGGAAGGTGAAGCTGAAAAACGTGATGTCCTCTTTATGAAAGGCACGATCCGCCGGGAAGAAGCCCGTGCAGGTGCCCGTTACAGCGGGATCAAGAGTGACGATCATATCCACTTCCTCGACTTGCCTTTCTATGAAACAGGGCTGGTGAAGAAGAACGACTTGAGCGAAGCGGATATTGCCATCGTGAAGAAGTTGCTGACGGATGTGAAACCTGATGAGATGTTTGTCGCCGGTGACCTTGCCGATCCACATGGAACTCATCGTGTATGTCTGAATGCCGTTCTGGCAGCTATCGACGAGCTGAAGGATGAAGAATGGCTGAAGAACTGCCGCATCTGGATGTACCGCGGAGCTTGGGCCGAATGGGAAATGGACCATGTGGAAATGGCTGTTCCTATCTCTCCCGAAGAATTGCGGCATAAGAGAAACGCGATCTTGAAACACCAGTCTCAGGCTGAAAGTGCACCGTTCCTTGGAGACGACGAACGTTTGTTCTGGCAGCGTGCCGAAGACCGTAACCGTGCTACTGCCGAACTGTATCATCAGTTAGGCCTTGCATCTTATGAAGCGATGGAAGCATTCGTACAATATGTTCCGGTTCGATAAGTAAACCGGATTGTCATAAAAAAGAGAGGGCGGACCGATCATCGGTCCGTCCTTCCTTGTTGTTTAATATATATATGAATTAGTAAGTGGTTCCCTGGAAAACATTGGAGTCAGAATAAGGAAGCAATGTTCCGTTCATTGTCAGATTGTTTCCTGAGAAGTTCGGATCTACAGTAACCATTGCATTATTGGTCCCGCTGTATAATACCAGGTTTACGGTTGCAGAGATAAAGATACCTTGTACGCTCATGGACAGATACACGTTTCCGTTGTTTTCTTGTTTGACCTGTACATTGGATGCCGAGCCTTGTACGGTGATGCCGCCTAATCCGTTAGGACCGGGGTAAGGAGAGTTGGATGCGATCTGAACCATGGCCTGTCCGTCATTCAACGAAACGAAGTTAGTGTTTGAGTTTACATAGTAAACACGTCCGTTCAACGGTTGTACGGAGTTGGCTTCGAGCACGAACGACCGGTTTGTGATAGCCTGCATGGCATTGTTGAATGCTTCTTCGCCCATAACGGCGTCCTTAGCTAACCTTTCTTCTTTTTTCTCTTTTCTTTCCTGCTTTTTTTCAGCTTTTTCTGCGGCTTTACTTGTCTGAGCCTGCACATGTGTCATGCCACCCAACAGAAGGGTGAAGATCACCATCATAGATACAATTCTTTTCATACGACTTAGTTTAAAACGTTTATTCAAAAATGTAATAAAAGAACAAGCAGATAGGGGAAATGTTTAAAATCTCCCGTATTTTTGCAGGTATAATAATCGTTTGATATGAAAATAGATGTTTGTTTTTCACCGGCATTATATCCGGTCTATCATAATCCGGAAGCTATCGTGGTGGTCGTGGATGTGTTTCGGGCAACGACGACGATGGCCGCCGCTTTTAGTAACGGAGTGCGCAGTATCCGTCCGGTCGCTACCGTTGAAGAGGCTGAGGCATATAAGGCAAAAGGCTGGCTGGTCGGAGCGGAACGGAATGTGAAGCGATGTGGTTTTGCCGATTTCGGAAATTCCCCGTTTGATTATACGGCGGAAAAGGTTTCCGGGAAAGATATTGTGTTCACCACGACCAACGGTACACGTGCGATCACGATCGCCAAATCCGCTTTCCGGGTCATAACGGGAGCTTTCATCAATCTGCAGGCGGTGGCCGGTTACTGTGTCCGCCATAAGCGGGATGTAGTCGTGCTCTGTTCTGGCTGGCAGGATAAGGTGAATATAGAAGATACGCTTTTTGGAGGAGCTTTGACGGATGCGTTACTGAATACCGGTTTGTATGAGGCGGGCAGCGATGCTGCCGTGATTGCCCGGGATATGTGGACGGGCAACAAGGCGAACCTGCTTGCCTATCTGGATACGACGGATCATATGGGACGCTTGAAAGCGAACCATCTCGAAGATGCTGTTCCCTATTGCCTGACTTTGAGTATTACGGATAAGGTTCCTGAACTTTCGATAGAGGGAGATACATTAATATTACGCTGACAAGGAATGGAATATATGGAAGAACATGGTGGAAAAGTACGTTTTGGAGTAGTCGGAACCAACTTTATAACCGACTGGGTGATTGCCGGGGCGCGGCAGGATGACCGTTTTGAACTGGTTGCTGTTTATTCCCGCAAGCAGGAGACGGCGGATGCCTTTGCCGCCAAGCATCAGATACCTTATACTTTCACCTCTTTGGAGGAGATGGCAAAAAGCCCGTTGATCGATGCCGTGTATATCGCATCGCCTAATTTCCTTCATGCAGAGCAGAGTATCTTGTGTATGAAGCATGGAAAGCATGTACTCTGTGAGAAACCTTTCGCTTCGAATGCGTGGGAGGTGAGGGAGATGATCGCAGCCTCTGCAAAATATGACGTTACGCTGATGGAGGCGATGAAACCGACCCTTACCCCGAATTTCCGGTCTGTGCGGGAAAACTTAGGACGCTTGGGAACGATACGGCGTTATTTTTCCTGCTATTGTCAGTATTCTTCCCGCTATGATAAGTTCAAGGAGGGAGTTGTGCTGAACGCATTCAGGCCGGAATTGTCGAACGGGGCGATGATGGATATCGGGATTTATACTGTTTATCCGATGGTCGTTTTGTTCGGACGTCCGAAAAAGATAGATGCTTCAGGAATCGTTCTTTCATCCGGTGCGGACGGACAGGGAGCCGTCAATTTCGAATACGAAGGGATGAATGCGACCGTTCTCTATTCCAAGATAGCCAATTCATCCTTGCCGACAGAGATACAGGGAGAAGAGGGAAACATAACGCTCGACCGGATCAATATAATCGGAGAGGTAAAATATACTCCCCGTCTGGCGGCCGCTTCCGGTAGAGGTCCCTCTGCCGAAGCTCAGGATATAAGCGTCGTGACGGACAAGGATGAATATTATTATGAGGTGGCGGAGTTTATCGATCTGGTTCTGTCCGGCAAACGCCAGTCTGGAATCAACAGCCACGAACACTCCCTGATCACGTTGGAGATCATCGATGAGGTGCGCAGGCAGTTGGGAATCCGGTATCCGGCTGATCGATATTGATTGTTACTTTTCTCCCAAGAGAAAAGTAACAATCAATATTCCCGAAGGAAATACCGCATTAGGAATTCCCAGTTCTCGTGAACGATCGCTTTGCTACGTTCTTCACCGGCCAGGCTCTTCGCTTGCGCATCGGCTAACATGCCTTTTTCTTCCAATATTCTCAGCAGATACGGGCTGCATTTCCGGATCATGAAGAAGGACAAACCTTGGTTTTCCGCCTTTTTCTGATTGTAGAAAGGATTGTTTTCGTCTTTGATATACTCAACACCATCGGCCAGGACTTGCAAACCTTCTGACGGAGTGGCATAAACGGCAAATTTCCGGGAGGCGGTATCGCCTGTCGCTCCTTCCGTCTCGATGCCGATCTTCGTCAGGAAGTCGAGGAATTCACGCTTGTTTTGGAAATAAAGGAGTGCTTTTCCTTCTGCCGCTGCCGTGAATTTCTCAAAGTGCTCGGTCAGCATTTTCTTGCTCTCTTCGGACACCGGTTCTTTGAATGCCTGTGACTTTTCACCTTCTTCAACGAACAAGCTGTGATCCGGATGGTCTGCCGGAAAGATCAGCGAAAGCCATTTGGGAGCCGTGTAAGCCAAAAATGCACTTTTGGAAATATGTGCCAGAGCCTCGTAGGCGGTCATGATGAACTGCTCGTCTTTCTCTTTCGTTTGTTCCCAATATTCTTTGACTGTATCTGTCAGTTCCTGGTGTGAATCGGTAAACAGGTAACATTGGTAATGAAACCAGTGAAGCAACTCGTTATATTTGTCGACATCCTCATAGCGGGTTTCCGGAGCAAAGAGCTGTTGCAGCCGTTCGTTCTCCGGTGCAGTTGTCCATTCGTCACAGAACATCTGGTAGATCAGTTTGGCTGTGTCGCCGTTTGCCGCATTGTCGGGACTGACGAATGTGCCTTTGTGAAACCCGTGATACTGCTGTGTGTAATGCCAAAGCAAGAACCGGATATCTTCGTAGTTGACCTCGTCATCATAATAGTGATCGTCAGGTGTATAAAACGGCAGGAATTTACCGTATAAGGCTTTGTGTTCCGTGATGAACGATCGCCAGATATTCAGACCGGAAATCACATCTTCGAAATAGGCAGCCATGCGTATACTGATCTGTTTGACCTCGTCCTTCTCAAAAGAATAGGCAAGACGTGTTTCTTCCAACATGCCGTAAATACGGTTTGCGATATTGGTATAATAGGAATCTGTCGGATCTGACTGTTTATAAGGGTGCAACTGCAACCAATCTTTCGGATAGATTTTAATGTTCTTCATACTATAGATTATTTGTGCCCAATCGAGCAATAATTTTAAGGTCACAAATGTAACAAATATTTTACAATTTATTGTCCGGCAGCACCTCGTCTTTGAACTGTTCGTGAATCCCCCTCCCGGCTGTGTGCAGAGAGGGGGATTTTTATGTGGGGGCGGTTCGCGATCGCCCTCAGTTTGCATATAATAAACAGGGTTAGCGTACGATTATTTTCCGTGGCATTTCTCTTGAGAGGTGTACAATGTAGACTCCTGCTGCCAATCCATTGAGCCGTGTGTCGCCTACCGGAATGTTGCGGTAGAAGAGAGTGCTTCCGGCGAGGTTTACCACCTGTACCTGCTGCGGGGAAGAGGTGTGGATGAAGATCGTGCCGTCGGCGGTCCATATCTTCGTGTCTGTTTCGATACTTTTGATACTTGTTGGAAGATTCTTCACGATGCCGGAGATAGAGACGACAATGTCTTCAGCCACGTTGTTGATCTTGTATCTGCCATTCGTGTCCGGTATGATCGTCTCGCCGCGATCGGTGGTGACAATAGGGATGGACTCACTATAGTTTTCATCCAAGGTGATGGCGAAGGTGAAACTGTATCCTTCCTCGACCGTATGGTCACCTGCCTGCTTGCTGAGTGTCGCACCTTCTACGGAGGGGAGAGTGACGGTGTAGTAGGTGGCTGCCGGCGGAGTATATATCCTCTTAAACTCGGCAGCGACTGTAAAATCACCGTCGGGAGCAGTAAAGCTGCCATCTGTATCAACCGTCACATTGTTATTACCCTGTCTTACAGAGAAGCTTTTGATACTATATCCTGGTGAAGGAGTGGCGATTATAGTCATCGGTGTGCCTGCTGGGACCTGGTCACCGTTTTCAAAGAGGGTTTCTCCCTGGTCGGCTCCGATCGTGCCTTTGAGAGCTAGCGTGCCGTTCTCGACCGTTGTCGGAAGGGTGATGGCACACAATGTGGCGTCACCCGGATAGCGGTAGTTGAAACCGGCTTTATAGAGCATCTTATTGTCGGCCTTATGGGTGAAACTGTATGTACCCGACAGTTTGGAAGCCGTGATAATCGACTGGTTATCCGATGCTTTTCCGTTCAAATTGACCAGATGGAAATCTCCGGTCAGTCCGGTCCCTTCTATTTCCATAGTCTCTCCGTTCCCCATGTCGAGCCTGAATGCCGATGTCTGGTCCTTTTCTTTGATAAAAGAGTTTTCCAGGATGACTTTATCGATGGAGCGCAGTTCGGAAATCAGATAGGGAGTGTCGGCTGTTCCGCAGTTTCTGTAGGTTACATGTGTTTTGTGGTTATTGTTGCTGTCTATTTGTCCGATGGTGGTATGGCCTTTTTCTATGGTGATCTGGATTATTCCGCTGTAAGTGGGAGTTGGTGAATCTGCAGACAAGGAATAGTCGATGCCACTTATTCTTTTGACCTCTCCTCCTTTCACGTTTATGTTGATCTTCCCCTCGACGGCTGAGGAGCAACCGATCAGACTCCCGGTGATTCTGCCGTCCAGAACGGTGAGATTGACATTTCCCGAAACTTTCCCGTGTACTGTATTATTGTAGTTAATACCAGCTCCGTGTACTTCCTGGATGGGATTATCTGCGGATGTGTCAAGTGTCACATCCGTGTTGCCTGCCGTGCCGGTTCCTTCCGTGTTGCCGATGATAAAGCCGCTGACAACCGTGTTATCGCCAGAGATATTCGTCGTGGCTGTACCGGTGACGTCCCCGTTCCAGCCGCCTCCGTAGATATAGTTTAGAGTTCCTCCGGTAATGTTCAACTCGGTATTGCCGACTGTGCTTCCTGCGGCATGGCTTCCACCGAAAACAGAGTTGTTCACGGTTCCGCCCGATATGGTCACCTTGGTTGTCCCTGTGATGTTACCGGCATTGCCGCCGCCGTAGATCCAGCCGAATTGTCCGCTTTTGATTACGATATTTGTTTTGTCGATCGTATTGTTGTCTTTAGTTCCTCCCCAGATGTTACGTATGCCGGTCAGGGTGTTGCCGTTGTTGGTGTATGTCGACGGGCGGCAATCGACAGACTCGTCGAATGTCAAATCGTGGCCGTTGGCATAAATGGTGCTCATGTTCAGTTTGATGCTTTTGAAGGTAAGGGCGGCTTGCAGTTCGAGGTCGCCGGCATATGTCAACGTTTTTCCGTCGCCTGTTATGATACAGGGTTTTGGAGGTGTGCTTGTAGCTGTTTCGTCGTCTAACAGAGTGATGATATTGACCGGTTCTTCGGAACCTGCGAGTGCAGCTGTTGCCTCCGCCCATGTTTTGTAACTTGTCCCGTTGAGGTCAACCTTGTCTTTGGTCACCGTGTTTCCTGTTATCTGGTTTGCGGTCAGTGC
>NZ_MNQY01000059.1:0-13417 GCF_001915675.1 Parabacteroides sp. merdae-related_45_40
GTAGAGCTGACGGTTGCACTACACTATGTTTTTAATACTCCCTATGATCGTATTGTATGGGATGTGGGGCATCAGGCGTATGGTCATAAAATACTGACTGGACGTCGAGAGGCTTTTCATACGCTCCGAAAATTTAAAGGAATCAGTGGATTTCCTAATCCTCTGGAAAGCCCTTATGACGCATTTGTTGCCGGACATGCTTCAAATTCCATTTCGGCGGCTATGGGTATGTCGGTCGCTTCTGCGCTGAAAGGGGAAAAAGACAGGCATGTAATAGCTGTGATCGGTGATGGAGCTATGACGGGTGGTTTGGCATTTGAAGGTCTGAATAATGCGTCGGCTAATCCAAACAACCTGCTTATCATTCTTAATGATAATGACATGGCTATAGATCACGCAGTCGGTGGATTGAGCCAGTATCTAGTGGATATCACAACCAGCCAGGCATATAATAAAATGCGTTATGATGTGTACCGCGGATTGCGGAAGATGAAACTGATCAATAATGACCGTCGGGGAAATATCCTTCGTTTTAACAATAGTCTGAAAGCATTGCTTACTCAACAACATAATCTGTTTGAGGGATTCAGCATCCGTTACTTTGGTCCGATCGACGGGCATGATGTCGGTTATATGATCAAGGTTCTGAATGATATAAAGGATATGGAAGGTCCGAAACTATTACATATCAAAACTAAAAAAGGCAAAGGATTCAAGCCTGCTGAAAAGTCGGCAACGGAATGGCATGCACCAGGGCTGTTCAATAAAGAAACAGGAGAACGGATCATTGTCCATAAGTTGAACGAACCCCAACTTTATCAGGATGTTTTCGGACATACCCTTGTCGAGCTGGCCGAACAGGACGAACGGATCGTGGGAGTCACTCCTGCTATGCCGACAGGTTGTTCTATGACTTATATGATGAAAGCGTTTCCGAAACGGGCGTTTGATGTCGGGATTGCCGAAGGGCATTCGGTAACTTTCTCTGCCGGACTTGCCAAAGAGGGAATGATCCCATTCTGCAATGTCTACTCTTCTTTCATGCAGCGGGCATACGATATGGTGATACACGATGTTGCACTTCAGAATCTTCATATGGTAATCTGTCTGGACCGTGCCGGTCTAGTAGGCGAAGACGGGGCGACCCATCACGGGGTGTTCGACCTCGCTTATCTGCGTCCAGTCCCGAACTTGGTTATTTCATCTCCTTTGAACGAACTGGATTTAAGGAATTTGATGTATACCGGGTATAAGGAATGTAACGGCCCTTTTGTGATCCGTTATCCACGCGGTAAGGGAGAGATGGCAGATTGGAGGAATGAGATGCATATCCTTCCGATCGGGAAAGGCAAGAAACTTCGTGATGGGGATGATATTGCGATCTTGTCACTTGGACCTATTGGCAACGAAGTGATAAAGGCCATAAAGGAGGTTGAAAGTGATGGTATATCGATTGCCCATTATGATATGATTTTTTTAAAACCGATGGATGAAGAACTGCTGCATGAAGTCGGTAAGAGGTTCAGCCGTGTCATCACTGTTGAAAACGGCGTAATCAAAGGTGGACTGGGCAGTGCTGTTTTGGAATTTATGGCTGATAACGGATATGCTCCTCAGGTAAAACGGATTGGTGTGCCGGATGAGTTTGTCGAACATGGATCGATTCCCGAACTGTATAAGCTGTGTGGTATGGATGCCAAAAGTATTGCAGGAGAAATAAAAAAGATGGTTATCGGAGGATATATATCCTTATAATTAATCTATTATATAAAATGAAAATTATTATAGCCGGAGCCGGTGAAGTAGGAACCCACCTGGCAAAAATGTTATCACAGGAGAAGCAGGATATTATCCTGATGGATCCGAATGAGGAACGTTTGAATTTCACGAATTCAAGCATGGAGATCCTTCCTATGGTGGGTAATCCGACATCCATTCGGGACCTGGAAGAAGCCGGTATCAGAAAGGCTGACCTGTTTGTCAGTGTCACGCCGGAAGAAACGACCAATGTGGCAGCCAGCATTCTGGCTTCTAAATTAGGAGCACATAAGACGTTGGCGCGTATCAACAATTACGAATATTTGCTCCCTAAAAACAAGGAACTGTTTGAAAAAATGGGGATCGATTCCATGATTTACCCGGAAATGCTGGCAGCCAAAGAAATTGTTACGGCTGTCAGACGCCCGTGGACTCGGCAATACTGGGAGTTGTTCGGAGGCGCTCTGATTCTGATCGGTGTAAAGGTGCGCGATAATTCCCGACTTGTGAACAAACATCTGTCCGAATTACTGAACGAACAGAAACTCTATCATATCGTTGCCATCAAACGGCAGAACGAGACCATTATTCCCCGTGGTACGGATCGTATAGAATCGGGAGATATCGTTTTTTTTACAACGACTAAAAGCCATATCGAAGACGTCCGGTTGCATGCGGGCAAGCGAGACCCCGAAGTAAAGAAAGTCATTATTATGGGAGGAAGCCGTATTGCGATCCGTACCTGCCAGTACCTTCCGAACAATATCCGTGTAAAAGTAATCGAGACTAACAAAGAAAAGAGTCACCGTATAGCTGAGGTTGTCCCTGGAAATGTCTTGATCATCAATGGAGACGGACGCGATACCGATCTGTTGATGCAGGAAGGGATCAAAGATGCACAGGCATTTATCGCACTGACGGATAATTCGAGTACGAACATCTTGGCTTGTCTGGCTGCTAAACGCGCCGGAGTATTCAAGACTATCGCCAAGATCGAAAATATCGACTACATACCTTTAGCGGAGAGCATGGACATCGGCTCGGTTATCAATAAGAAACTGATTGCTGCCAGCCATATCTACCAATTCCTGTTGGATGCAGACGTGTCGAACGTGAAGTGTTTAACTTTTGCCAATGCAGATGTGGCGGAACTTGTTGCTCGTCCCGATTCGAAAATTACCCGTAAGCAGGTAAAAGATCTGAATCTTCCGAAAGATTTGACGTTGGGCGGATTGATTCGTGACGGTGAGCCTATGATGATCAAGGGTGATACACATATCCAAGCTTATGACCACGTTGTGGTGTTCTGTTTGGATACGGCTATGCGTAAATTGGAGGACTACTTTAATTAATTGTCAATGGACAACTCAGGGTTGTCTCTTTTCTCTGTTCAATGTGTCAATTGTTAATAGCATATTATGCTGAACATTCGTTTTATAATTAAGATGTTAGGGATGATGTTCATCCTTGAGACGTTGTTTATGCTGGCTGCAACGGCAGTCGCTTTCTTATATGAAGGAAATGACTTCTATCCGCTTCTTCAGTCGAGTGGTATCATGTTCGGAACGGGAGTCCTTTTTATGCTGATCGGACTACGAGCCAATGAACATACGGCCGGGCGCAGGGAAGGGATGCTGACTGTTACATTGACTTGGGCTCTTTTCTCCCTTTTGGGGATGTTACCATTCTATTTAGGTGGCTATATAGATAATGTGACGGATGCTTATTTCGAAACGATGTCCGGTTTTACGACGACAGGCTCTACCATATTGACCGATATCGAAGCACTTCCGCACGGGATATTGTTTTGGCGGAGCCTTACGCAATGGCAGGGCGGTATTGGAATGATCGTGTTTACTGTAGCGCTGATGCCTATTATCGGAGGTGGGGCTACCCAGATGTTCAATGCCGAGACTCCGGGTATCACGCACGAACGTTTCCGTCCGCGTGTTACCCAGGTGGCCAAGCGCCTGTGGGGAGTTTATTTGTTCCTGACCATTATCCTTATTGGTCTTTTATGGGCGGGTCCAATGGACTTGTATGACGCTGTCAATCATGCGCTCACTTGTATTTCTACAGGTGGCTATTCCACGAAAAATGCCAGTATCGCTTACTGGGACTCTGCCTATATCGAATATATAATTACGATTTTTATGTTTATCGGTGCGACCAATATTACTTTGATATATTTCTTTTTTAACGGTAGGCCCAAGAAGTTATTTGCGGATGAAGAAACACGCTGGTTTTTCTGGTTCGTACTGATTATTACGGCAATATCGACAGTCTGGATCATGTATAAAGGAATTGTGGACGATTTTGGTACAGCTTTTAGGCAAACGGTATTCCAGGTCGTGACATTGGTGTCTACATGTGGGTTTGCAACGGTCGATTATATTCCGTGGGGACCGTTTTTCTGGCTGTTAGCGCTAGTTCTGATGGTGGTATGTGGTTGTGCTGGCTCTACTTGTGGAGGTTTGAAAATGGGCCGTTTTGTGATTTTGACCAAGAACCTCTTTAATGAGTTTAAGAAGCAGACGCATCCACATGCCATTATTCCGGTACGAATGAACGGGCATGCTGTTTCTGGTGATATCGTCCACCGGGTATTGGCGTTCGCTTTTGCCTATATTGCTTTAATATTTGTCAGCTGTATGGTGCTGATGATCGATGGGGTAGGATTTGAGGAGACGATCGGGGCTACTATCTCTTCGATCAGTAACGTTGGACCGGGACTTGGTAGTCTGGGACCGGTCGGAAACTATGCTGATGTTCCGGTGGTATCGAAATGGTTCTTGTCTTTTCTGATGATGGTCGGACGTTTGGAGATCTTTACGGTGCTGACAATCTTGTTGCCGGGGTTTTGGAAACAATAATACTAAAAAAGATAGTTCGGATATACGCTTTTGTCTAATTTTGCGTTATAATAGGTGCGAATCATAAAGACGTAAGATACATGATAGAATATATCAAGGGAGAGATAGTAGAACTGACACCGGCCAGGATGATCTTGGAATGTGCCGGAATCGGTTATGAACTGAATATCTCCTTGAATACATATACTTTTTATAATGGGAAACCGACCGGGAAGATTTACGTGTACGAAGTAATACGTGAAGATGCCCATTTGCTTTTTGGCTTTGCAGGAAAAGATGAGCGCGAACTGTTTCTGATGTTGACTTCCGTGTCGGGAGTCGGTCCCAATACTGCCCGGATGATCCTTTCTTCCCTGTCACCATCCGAATTGATCCGGGTGATTGCAGATAAGAACGAAACAGCTCTGACGTCAGTCAAAGGAATCGGATTGAAAACAGCTCAACGTATTCTAGTTGATCTCAAAAACAAGGTAAAGCCGATAGAGGGAATGACAGTGACAGGTGGCTCCTCTTCTGTCGCTGCCAGTGGTGCTGTCACAGAAGAAGCAGTGGCGGCATTGGTTATGCTTGGATTCCAGAAGGCCGCTTCGCAAAAGGCGGTTAACTCGATATTGAAAGGTTCGCCTGCACTGGCTGTCGAGCAGGTCATTAAAACAGCCCTAAGAATGCTTTAAGCAATGGATAATTGGCAATTGGCAATTTAGGAGAATTTGGAATTGTCGGTTGTCATTGTCTGTTGTCAATTGTCAATTAACATGAGAAGGACACTGAAATTTATACTCTGGATAACAATTCTACTGTTTGGTGCAGGTCTGTATTCTATGAATACGGATTTTCTGGCCTATGAGATGTCGTTGCCGGATACTGAACAGCCGGTCGTTCCGGATGATACGGTGCCGAAGGTGCGCACCCGCTTTCCGGTAGCTAAGACGGTCCCTGAAGAATATCAGGATCTTACCAAGCAGTCACCTGCTGACTTGAAGACGCCGGATAACGTGAAATCAGTGGTCGAATATGATATCAGAACCGGGACATATGTAGTCCGTACCAAGTTAGGTGATGCCGATCTGACTACTCCTATTTCGTTGACTCCTGAGGAATACCAGGATTATAGTTTCCAAAAATCCGTTCAATCCTACTATCGCCAGAAAAACGAGGAAGAATTTCAAAAGGCGGCTAATAAGCAGTTCAACTTAGCTGATATGCAGTTCAATATCGGTGCGGCGGAACGTATCTTTGGGCCGGGCGGTGTCCGGGTGAAAACGCAAGGTTCGGCCGAAGTGGAGTTAGGCTTGAAGCAGAATAAAACCAAAAATCCCTCTTTGCCGGAACGTGCTCGTAACCGTACCTTCTTTAATTTCGATGAGAATGTTCAATTGAATGTACAGGCATCGGTTGGTAGCAAAGTGAATTTCGATATGAACTATAATACCGAAACTTCTTTTGATTTCGACTCCAAAAAACTGAAATTAGCTTATACCGGGGAGGAAGATGAAATTATCAAGTCGCTGGAAGCCGGAAATGTAAGTATGACAACCAGTAACTCCCTAATCAACGGAGGAGCAGCCCTGTTCGGTATGAAAGCGGATCTCCAGTTCGGGAAGCTGCGAGTCAATGCGTTGTTTGCACAGCAGGAGTCGGAATCGAAAACGGTCAGTTCTAAAGGGGGCGTGCAGACAAAACCTTTCGAATTGACGATTGACCAGTATGACGAGAATCGTCACTTTTTCCTGTCACACTATTTTCGCGACCGCTATGATGAGGCGGTGAAGAACCTGAATACGATTTCCTCTCCCGTCACGATCAGCAAGGTGGAAGTTTGGGTGACAAACAAACGGGCTACTTATGACCAGGCGCGTAACGTGGTCGCTTTTGCCGATCTGGCCGAGCATGATAATATTTCGAATACGGCGGTCGTTTCTCCTTCGGGGGCGCTGTCTATCCCCTATAATAATACGAATACATTATATAATACCCTTAACCAACAATTTACCGGTGCTCGTGATATCAGCACGGTAAATCAGGCGTTGGGAGGAACTTTTGTTAACGGTACGGAGTATGAAGAAGTGGAAAGCGCTCGTTTGCTGGATGCGTCCGAATATACGGTCAATACGAAGTTGGGGTATATCTCGCTGAAAACACAGTTGCAGGCAGATGAGGTATTGGCTGTCGCTTACAATTATACTTATTCGGATGGAAAGACTTATCAGGTTGGCGAGTTCTCGACTGACAACCCTTCATCGGCTGCCTCTTGCCTGTATGTGAAGTTGTTGAAAGGAATTACCATGTCGCCTGATATGCCTTTTTGGGACCTGATGATGAAAAATATCTATTCATTAGGAGCTTACTCTGTCCAAAAAGAGAAGTTCAAGTTGAATATCATGTATCAAAGCGATACAACCGGTACGTATGTCAACTATTTGCCGGAAGGGGCGATTGCCAACCAAATCTTGTTACGAGTGCTGAACCTGGATAGCTATGATTCCAACAATCAGCCGCATCCGGATGGTATATACGACTTTATTGAAGGTGTGACCGTCCTTGCCGATAATGGGAAAATTATTTTTCCAAGTGTGGAACCATTCGGTTCCTATCTGCGTAAAAAGATTAACAATGATGCGATTGCTGACAAATATGTATTCCAGGAACTCTACGACTCGACATTGACTGTCGCCAGACAGATTGCTGAAAAGAATAAGTTCAAACTGGAGGGGGAATACAAAGCCTCTTCGGGTGCCGAGATACAGTTGGGAGCTTCCAACGTAGCGCGAGGTTCAGTGAAAGTAACGGCTGGAGGAGCGATATTAACCGAGAATGTAGATTATACTGTTGACTATACTTCCGGCGTGGTAACGATCCTGAACGAAAGTATTATTTCTGCAGGCACGCCGGTCAGCGTCTCGCTGGAAAACCAGACAGCCTATAACATGCAGCGTAAGACCATGATGGGATTGGACTTGAACTATCAGTTCAACTCGAATCTGATGGTAGGCGCTACCATCATGCACATGTCCGAAATGCCGTTGACCACCAAGACGACGATGGGCGACGAAGCGATAAAGAATACGCTCTGGGGTGTCAATATGGCTTATAAGGGCGAGAGTCAGTGGCTTACCAATATGTTCGACAAGCTGCCGTTGCTGAACCTAAGCAAACCCAGCCAGATATCTTTCAATGCGGAGTTCGCTCATTTGATTGCCGGGCATTACGAAAACAAGAACACGGGTGGATATTCGTATCTGGATGACTTCGAGTCGACACAGAGCAATTTTGACCTCTCCGACCCTTATCCCTGGCAGTTGTCCAGTGTGCCTTATGACGATGGTACGCCTCAATTGTTCCCGGAAGCTGGACTGACCAATAATATCGATTACGGGAAAAGTCGTGCTTTGCTCGCTTGGTACACGATCGACGGATTGTTTACGCGTAAAAATTCTTCTTTGCGTCCGAAATATATTACGACAAAAGATTTGTCCAACCATTATGTCCGTGCTATCGAGACGAGAGAGTTGTTCCCGCAACGGCAGCAAAGCATGAGTGAAAGTAATACGTTGACAGTTCTGAACATGGCTTACTATCCGCAGGAACGCGGACCGTATAACTTGGATGCCGATAATATTAATCCTGACGGAACATTGCAAAACCCGGAAAAGCGTTTCGGTGGAATGATGCGAAAGATAGACCAGAGTGACTTTGAGACGGCGAATGTCGAATATATCGAATTTTGGATGCTCGATCCGTTCATTTATGATCGTCAGACAACAGGGGGGGATCTGTATTTTAATTTGGGTGAGATATCGGAAGACATATTGAAGGATGAAAAGAAGTTCTTCGAAAACGGATTGCCAATCGATGGCGATACGTCTAAGGTCGATTATACTGTTTGGGGTAAGGTTCCAAAACAGCAGAGTACAGTTTATGCCTTCGACAATACGGCAGGTGCACGTCTGTTGCAGGATGTCGGCCTGAACGGTTTATCCTCGGATGAAGAAAAGGAATATCCGGCTTACCAGGATTATCTGAATAAATTACGCCAGAAATTGAATGTGGTAACCCTAACCGAGATGGAGAACGACCCGTTACAGCTGTCCCCTTTCTTTGATCCGGCCGGTGACAAGTTCCACTATTTTCGTGGTTCGGACTATGATTCTCAGGAGGTGGATATCTTAACACGTTACAAACGCTATAATGGAACGGAAGGAAACTCGAAAGATATTAACGATTCGGGCGAGCGCTACAGCACTTCTTCCAAGACCGTGCCTGATGTAGAAGACATCAATCAGGACAATACTCTGAATAAAAATGAAAAATATTTCGAATACAAAGTCAGGATAACTCCGCAGGATACGGTTGTCGGTGAAAACTTCATTGCGGATAAACGTACTTCATCAGTAAGATTGGCGGATGGTACGACAGAATCCGTTACCTGGTATCAATTTAAGATTCCGGTAAAACAATATCAGCGTCGTGTGGGGGCAATCAATGATTTCAAGACGATTCGTTTCATGCGTATGTATATGACAGGATTTAAGGAATCGGTCGTGTTGCGCTTCGGTACTCTGCAATTGGTACGCGGAGAATGGCGATCCTACGAGCAGGATTTGTCCGATCCGAAGATGCCGCCCGCAGTGAAGGGTAAATTGGAAGTCTCGACTGTCAATATCGAGGAAAACAGTGACAGGGATCCGGTCAGCTATACATTGCCCCCGGGCGTCAGCCGTGTACTGGATCCAAGCCAGCCTCAGATTCGTCAGGAGAACGAACAGGCGCTTTCTTTAAAGATAACGGACCTTGCCGCTCAAGATGCACGTGCCGTGTATAAGAATACGAATTATGATTTGCGGCAGTATAAGCGCTTGCAACTGTTTACACATGCCGAGGCTCCGAAATTGGATGTAAACGATCTTGCAGATGGCGATCTCGCTGTTTTTATCCGCCTGGGATCGGACTATAAGAATAACTATTACGAATATGAAGTACCGTTGAAATTGACTCCGCACGGGGAGTATAACTATAACAATTCGGAACACCAGAAAATCGTTTGGCCGGCAGAAAACATGTTGAATTTCCGTTTGGAGATTCTGACGGACCTGAAACTGGAGCGTAACCGGGAAAAACGGTCCGGTACGAATGGAGTGTCTTTCCAGACTGTCTATTCTGGTAGGGATCCGGACAACGATGGTAATACGATCCGTGTCAAAGGCAATCCGAGTCTTTCCGAAGTGAAGACAGTCATGATCGGTGTGCGTAACGTGCGTAATAAGTTGAAGAGCGGGGAAGTTTGGGTGAACGAATTGCGCCTGACCGACTTCAATGAAGAAGGTGGGTGGGCTGCTAATGCGAATTTGAATGTTGCGCTTTCCGACTTGGGAACGGTGAATGTGGGTGGACGTATCGAAACGGCCGGCTTTGGTGCTCTTGACCAGTCTTTGAATGAACGCCGGATGGAGGACTTCAAACAGTATAACGTGGCGACCTCTATCGAATTGGGTAAACTGTTTCCGGAAAAGGCGCAAGTCAGCATCCCGTTCTATTATGCCTATTCGAAAGAAACATATGATCCGAAATACAATCCGCTGGATCAGGATGTCAAACTGAAGGATGCTATCGATAAGGCAGAAACAAAGGCTGAGAAGGATTCGATCCGTGATTATTCTCAAGATAGGACGGTTATCAAGAGTGTTTCATTCAATAACGTGCGTGTGAATATCAAGAGTAAGAATCCGATGCCTTATGATCCGGCAAACTTTACACTCGGATATTCGTACAGTATTAATGATAAGAAAAATCCGGAAACGGAATATGAAACGACGAAAGACTATCGTGCTAATTTTGCCTATAGCTATGTGCCTTATGTCAAGCCGATCAAGCCATTCGATAAGTTATTGAAGAAAAACAACGGTTATACGCGCTATGCCAAACAACTGGCGTTTAATGTGGCCCCGTCTATCAACTTCCAGACGGCCATGATGCGTAATTATTACGAAATAAAATTACGCGACCTGACAGGAGCAGCAACAGGTGTCACTAACGATATTCCGGTGACATTCAGCCAGAACTTCTATTGGGACCGTGCTTTCAGTTTGAACTGGGCTTTTACGAATAACCTGAACATAACGTTCAGTTCCGGTACGAATGCCCGTATCGAAGAACCGTATGTGCAGGTGAATAAGGAACTGAACCCGGACGGTTACCAGTTATGGAAAGATTCCGTGAAGAAGAGCATCGCTGACTTGGGAACCCCGATGAAGTATGACCAGCAGTTTATGGCGACCTGGCAGTTGCCGTTGCAGCTGATCCCGGTTCTGGATTGGACCAATGCTTCTTTGAGCTACAATGCTACTTACAACTGGGATCGTGGAGCGACGGTAAGCGAAGATATCGAGATGGGTAATACGATCAAGAACCAGCGTCAGTTCGATTTGCAGGCGAACTTGAACCTGTTATCTCTCTACAACAAAAACAAATATTTGAAGAAGATCAACCAGAAGTTTAACAATACCCGGACTACGGCTAAAAAAACGGAGAAGAAGAAAAAGCCGAAATTGGAAAAAGAAATTGTCTTGAGTCCGGACAGCGCTACGGTTGTCGAGCATGGAATGTTTACGAAAAAGGTGCAAATCACGGCCAGAAGAACGGACGGGCGTGTCTACAAAGTCAAGTTCAAGCCGATCAACTTCGCACAGGTTAAGATTTTGAACCAAGACACGGTGCGCTTGAAGTTGACGATCATACCGGGACCGGCCCCTACTGAGGATTTTCTTTACAAGGCGGTTGAACACAGTGCCCGCTTTTTGATGATGGTGCGCCGTTTCAATATTCAGTTTACGAACTCTGCCGGTATGATGCTGCCCGGTTTCCGTCCGGAGATCGGTGATATCTTTGGCCAGGGACGTTCTTCATTCGGACTTTCCCCGGGGATCGGTTTTGCGTTCGGTGACGTGCGTCGTAGCTATATAGACGAGGCATATGAAAAAGGCTGGCTGATTACGGATACCGAGAGAGACGTGAATGCCGCAGTCATGACCAGTACGAAAAATCTGAATATACGGGCGAACCTCGAACCGATCACTGGATTGAAGATCGACTTGACGGCTCTTCGCAACGATACGCGTAATACGGAAATACAATTTATGTATGAAGGTATGCCGGAGATTATGGGGGGAAACTTTACCATGACGACAATCGCGTTGGGAAGCGCATTCGGAGGCAGTGGCAATGCTATGAATAACTATTCTTCGAAAGCTTTTGACAAGTTGTTGGCAAACCGCGAGATCATTGCCCAACGTATCGAAAGCAAGTATTCCGGCTTGAAATATCCGGATGTGGGCTTTATCCATGATAAAGGCTTGGGAGGAATGCCTTATAATCCGGGAACAGATAATGTGAACGGCGTCAACCGGAATTCGGCGGATGTCCTGATTCCTGCATTTCTGGCCGCTTATACCGGTAAGGACCCGAAGAAGGTAGGCTTGACGGCTTTCCCTTCGTTGAAGAGCATGTTGCCTAACTGGCGCGTTACTTACGACGGCTTGATCAAGATTCCGGCTGTCAAGAAATATTTCAAGAGCTTGACGTTGAGTCACCAGTACCGTTGTTCTTATTCGGTAGGTGCTTTCACATCCTTCTTGAATTGGGTGGATGCCGGGCAGGACGGACTGGGATATATCCAGTCGATTCTGAACGATAACCCGACACCATCGTCTCCTTATTCGATTTCGTCTGTCAGCCTTACCGAAGCGTTTAGTCCTTTGTTGGGTGCAGATGCGACGCTGTTGAATAACGTGACGGTTCGGGCGGACTATTCGACTACCCGCAATTTAAGCCTGAACACGACATCCTACCAATTGGTCGAAGCACTTTCCAAGAAAGTGACGATCGGTTTGGGTTACAAATATGCCGAGTTCAACAAGGTTTTGAAGATGAAGAAAACGCGTGATTTCAGCAATGACCTCACCGTTCGCCTTGATTTCTCGTTCAACAAGATGCAGTCGTTGATTCGTAAAATCGACACGCAACTGACGCAGGCTACTAGCGGTAACATCGCAAAGACAATCTCCTTCTCGGCTGATTACGGTTTGAGCCGTGCGTTGACGGTCCGTGCATTCTATGATATTCAGATCAATGAACCGTTGATATCGAGTGCATCCTATCCGACTTCAAACTCAAACTACGGTATCAGTTTGCGGTTCTCTCTTGCACAATAATCCAGTTTCTCTATCACTCTATCACACTTTGTTTTGCAAGCATTGACAAACATGGTGTGCAAGGAGTGATACATACCGGATTCCTGTATCACACTTGTATCACTACCTGCCGTTGAAACGGGTAGCCGGTATTGTTTACAAAAACGCAGGGAACCGTGCCGATATACATCTGTGTGGAGATAGTTCCCTCAACATAAAGGTCCTTTTTTACTAAAACAAGTAGGAAAAGAACGAAAAGCAAGCAGAAAAGTTTGGTAACATGCCCATCTTCCGCCTTTCTACACCCGGATGTTACCGCTCTCCACACCCGGATGTCCGGAATGGCTACATACACCCGGATGTTACCGCTCTCCACACCCGGATGTCCGGAATGGCTACATCCGGATGTCCGGAATGGCTACATCCGGATGTCCGGAATGGCTACATCCGGATGTCCGGAATGGCTACATCCGGATGTCCGGAACTCGTACTTCTTACCAATCAATCTTTTGAATACCTTTGCTTTGGAGGAAAGTATTCGCCTTGCTGAAGTGTTTACAGCCGAAGAAACCATGGTCAGCAGAGCGTGGAGACGGATGC
>NZ_MNQY01000031.1:0-479 GCF_001915675.1 Parabacteroides sp. merdae-related_45_40
CTCGTCCTCCTTCTTCCACACCTTGCCGGCTATCTCCTGCAACTGCGGTATCTCCTTTTCCAGCACCTCGTTCTTCGCCCTGTACTGGTCGATGGTGGAAGGTATCTTCTCCAACGCGTTCAGGAAGTTGCGTGCGGCGGCCACCGGGTCAGCCATCGCCAGATGCCCGTTGTTGTAGGTGTACTTGTAGTTCCCCTCCACCACGAAACGGTTGTCGGTAAACTCCAGCCCCTCTTTGAGCATCCTCTCGCTGACCACCTTTATCGGGAAACCGTAAAGTTCCCCGACAAGATTGTACAGTCCGCCCGTCGTAGCGTTCCTTGCTATCTCCTGCAAACGCTTTCCGATAACCTTCTCATCCGAAGAAGAGACGCCGTCCACCTTGACCGCATTCAGGCGGTTGCCCTCCTTGTCGGTCTTGACGACGGAAAGGAAACGGTTCCAGTCCTCCGTCATGGCATTGATGACCGCCGTGTTGT
>NZ_MNQY01000031.1:491-92075 GCF_001915675.1 Parabacteroides sp. merdae-related_45_40
GCCTTGTCGAGCAGGTCGGTGTTGCCGGAGAGCAACGCCATGTACTCCGAGAAGTTCATGCCCGACTTCTCGTCCATAGCCCCCTCGTCGATGGTACGCGCTCCCAACGCCCCGCTTTTGAGCTGCGAGATGAACGTCTGCTTGCAGTGCAGGAGGTTGAACTTGTAGCTGTCGAGCGACTTCTCCACGGCATAGATGATGACATCCACGTTGTTCCCGGCAAAATGCTTGGCAATCTCGTTGCCCGCCCTGACTCCCCGTCCGTCCCTCTGTTCGAGGTCGGACGGGCGCCACGGTGTATCGAGGTGATGGATGGCGACACACCTTTTCTGCGCGTTCACGCCCGTTCCGAGCATACTCGTGGAGCCGAACAGCACACGCACCGTCCCGGCGTTCATGGCGTCTATCACCGCCTTGCGCGCCTTGTCGGTCTTGCACTCCTGAATGAAGCGGACTTCGTTTGCCGGTATGCCGTAGTCCTCCGTCAGCTTGCGTTTTATCTCAGAATAGACATTCCATCCCTCGCCCGGCCGGTACGTCCCCAGGTCCGAGAACACGAACTGCGTGCCCTTGTGCGCGTCGTATTTGTGGTAATACTCCGCAAGCATCTTGGCGCAATGCGAAGCCTTGTTGTCGGGATGGTCTTCGTAATGCGGGTCTATCATGCGCATATCGAGTGCCATTTTCCGTGCGTAATCGGTGGCGATGAGCATCTTCGCCTTTTCCTCCGTTTCCGACAGCGGTTCTCTGCCGAGCAGCGTGGCGTCGCCCGTCTTGGCGAACTGCATCAACTGCTTGATAAAGTACTCTTGGTCGGGCGTGGGCGGGATATGGTGCAGTATCTCGTTCTTGTGCGGACGGTCCACGCCCACGTCCTCCGCCGTGCGGTAGTCGGTAATCTCGTTGTAGAAGGCGGCAAGCTCCGGCACCTTGATGAAGTATCGGAAACGCTCCTTCTGCACGATGTTGTTGGTCACGTTGAACTCGAAGTCGGTCGTCTTCTTGGCGAAGATGGCCGCCCATGCGTCGAAGCACCGGATGTCCTGCCTCTCCAGTTCCTTCGGGCGCAGGTACTTGAAGAGCAGGTACAGCTCCGTCAGCGAGTTACTGATGGTCGTGCCGGATAGGAAGGTGGCCCCCAAGTCCCTGCCCATGCGCTCCTGTATGGTGCGTATGGCAAAGAGCATGTTCAGGGCCTTCTGGCTTCCCTCGCTGTTGCCCAAGCCCGCCACGCGGTCATGGCGGGTGTTGAAAGTCAGGTTCTTATAGTTATGCGACTCGTCCACGAGCAGGTGGTCGATGCCCATCTGCTTGAAGTCCACCACGTCGTCCGTGCGCGATTGGATGGCGTGTTCCACCTTTTCCAGTTTCGCTATAAGGTTGTGCTTGCGCTTCTCCAATCCTTTCAGCATGGCCCTCGACACGCTCCTGCCCTGCTGCCGCAGGACTTCGAGGTTTTCCTCCACCGTGTCAAGTTCCGCCTGCAATATCCGCTGCTGCAACTCCGGCGACTGCGGAATCTTGCCGAACTGGTCGTGCGACATGATGACACAATCATAGTCGTTGTTCCTGATGTTGTTGAAGAAACGCACGCGGTTGGCGGTCGAGAAGTCCTTCTCCGAGGCATAGAGGATGCGGGCGTTGGGATATGCCGCCTGATAGGTGGCGGCAATCTCTGCGACATTGGCTTTCAGCCCGATAATCATCGGCTTGTGGACGAGGTTCAGACGCTTCATCTCGTAGGCGGCAATGCACATGATGAGCGTCTTGCCGGTCCCAACTTGATGGTCGCAGATGCCGCCGCCGTTCTGTTTAAGCATCCATACGCAGTCCTTCTGCGAGGGATAGATGCTCTTCACGCCCCGGCTTGCCAGCCCCTTGAGGTTGAGGTCGGGGAAGGTCTGGTGCGAGCCGTCATACTTCGGACGCACGTAGCAGTTGAACTTGCGGTTGTACATCGTCGTCAGCCGCTCCTTGAACTGCGGCGACTGCTCTTCCAGCCACTCGGAAAAGCCGTTACGTATCTCATCAATCTTGGCGTTGGCGAGCTGTATGCCCTCGCTGTCGCGCACCTTGATGTCATTGCCGTTATCGTCCTTTCCTATGGACTTCATCATGTCGGGGCAGGTGTTGTGCAGGGCGTGTTTCAACAGGTGCATGCCGTCATAGTTCCGGTAATAGCCCTTTACCAAGAACTCGTCCGTGATTTTCATGGTGCGGCAGCCGCACGCCACCGAAAACTCGTCCAGACTGGCGGAATAGGCTATCTTGACCTCCGTGTCGAAAAGGCGGCTCATGTAGGCGGCGTACACGCCCGTGGGGATCCAGCGTTCCCCGAAGTTGAAGTCGAGATCCTCGAACGGGATTTTCTCCGGTTCGGCTTCTTTCAATGCCTCCAACGACTGCCTGACTTCCGGCAGCCGTTCGTTTTCGGGATTGTCGTTTATCCATGCCTCGATATTTTCCGCCTTCTCTATCACGTTCCCGGCGATGAACCTGTCCTTTATCTCGTAACCTGTCACGAGCGGGTTGTAGAAGATGCGCCCCTTGAGGGCACCAAGCAGTTCATCCTCCGTATTGTCGGTTATCTCCCGCATATAGTCGAGATTGACCGTGCCGTACTTGTTGAGCGATGCGGATAACGCCTCTTCGGGAGAGCTTACGTTGGCATGGCTCTCCACCGAGAAGGACACGGGACGCTCGAAGATGTCCGCCTTTACGAACTTTCCGTTCTCTGCCCGTTCCAGCGAGAGGATGTCTCGCCCTCCGGCATCCATCATCACCAGTTTCACGTTCTGCCTGGCGTTGAGGTAGCCGTAGCGCATGACGAACTCGTCGTAGCAGGTGTTCAGGTGCTCGCGCCACGGGACATTTTCCTCGCGCCTATTCGATTCATAGCGGTACAGACGCTCGTATGCGTCACGGAGCGACACATACAGCAGCGCCTTCTCTTTCTGATACCCGGTCAGTCCGAGCGGCTGGAATGTCGCGCCGTAGGGAGTGATGTCCTTCAGATAACCGATGTCACGCGCCCTGCTTGCCACCAGCGAGCCTTCACGCAGGTGCATCTCCGGTGTGCGGTGGTAGGGACGCGGCGTAAGGTCGGGGGCTTCCTCCTTCGGCTTTTCCGCTTCCATTCCGGGGAAAAGGGAGGTCGCGGCCGTTTCCGTTGCGAGAGCGGCAGGAGTGGCGGCGGCTTCCGGCTGCGTTTCGGGTTGCCGTGTTTCCTGCTCCGGTGCGGCTTTCACGTCCGGGACATTCTGCCGTTTCTCCTGATGCTGCGCCGCCAGTTCCCGAAGCTCCTTGCGCCGTTCCGGTGTCAAGTCCATCATCATTTCGTAAAAGCCGTTGATGGGAGGGTTGGTTTCCCAATCCAGAGTGGCATAAATATCATCCGGATCGCCTTTGGCTTCAACATTTTCCGGCTTTGATTCATGTTTTTCCCCGTTCTCCGTCAAAGGGGTGGCAGACGGCTGTGGCGGTGCGGTCGTAATCTTCGGCGCAACCTGCGGTTTGGAAGGTACACGCCTTGCCGTGCTTCCTTTCTTCGCCGCCTTTTTCTTCTTGGGGGGTTGCTCCTTGCGGACTTCCTCCGTCATTCCCCAAAGGTCGAGCAGGGAGAGCTGCACGCCCTCCGAATAATCGGGGCGGCGCGGTTCTATCTCCGGCTTCTCGTCTATGGGCTGCGGTGCTGCCGCTTCGGGCTTCGCTGCCATTTCATGGCGTGGCTGTATTTCGGGAGTAACCACCGAACTGGAAATAATTTCAGTTTCCGTGCTTTTCCCTTGTTCCGAATGAAGACTATGCCTTTCATACAGCTCCCTGTCCAGTTGGTGCAGCTCTATCTTTAGATGTTCACGCAAGTCCTCCGCCAGCTGCGCAATGCCGCCCCGGTGCATGACCTTATAGGCTGGTTTCCCGTAAGGGTCTGTGTCGCGTATCAGATCCGAGTGGGGAATCATGCCGATGCTGCCGACATACCCGTTCTCGAAACTGCCGATCGGTGTCTTTTCCGTCTGTACGAACAGCTTTTCGTAATCGTACAGCTCCCGTTTCTTGCCGCTGTTCTTTTGCAGGATAACCAGGTCGCTGCCCACCTCCGTGCCCGCGTTGTCCGTGAAGAGGTTGTTCGGCAGGCGTGCGACACCCACTAAATTGGCATGGCCCATCATATACTCGCGTATGGGCGCGTTGGACGGTGCGTCCAGTACCCCCTGTGAGGTGATGAACGCCACTATGCCGCCCTCACGCACCGCGTCAAGGCTTTTCAGAAAGAAATAGTTGTGTATCGTCTTCGATGCCGAACGCCTTGCCGGGTCTTGGCTTCCCGTAAACTCCGGGTCGAACACCGCCACGTCACCGAACGGGATGTTCGAGATGGCAAGGTCGAAATAGTCCGTGAAGGGCTTCTCTATCTTCTCGAATCCTTGCACCCTTACCTTTTGGTCGGGATGCAGGTGTTTCAATATCTTGCCCGTCATCAGGTCTTTCTCGAAAGCCATGATGTCCGCGTCCGGCTTGTTGTCCAGCACGGCATCCACGAATGCGCCCACGCCCGCCGACGGCTCCAGCACCCGGTCGGGGCGTATGCCGTGTTCATGCAGCACGTCTGCGATAGTGCCGGTTATCTCCGGCGGGGTGTAGAAGGCGGTCAGCACGGACTGCTTCATGGCATCCACGTACCGCTTGTACTCCGTTTCGTCCTTGCTGTTCTCGCGCACCAGTTTGTGCAGCTCCACCGTAGGGGCAAACAGTTCGAGGTCGGATTTCGCCCAATGGACGGCATCCGTCAGTTCCTTGGCGGGGTTCAGTATGCACTTCAGCCCTCCGAAACCGCAGTAACGCTCCAGCAGCAGCCTTTCGCGTGCGGTGGGGGTGCGCTGTTCCCTGTCAAGGATGAACGCCGTCCGTATCGCCTCGATGTTGTCCCGCAGTTTCTGTTTGCGGTTAAACGCCATACTTTTCGATGTAAAGCACGACGGTTCCCGTCAGCTCCGTGCGCAGCAGGTCATATTCGGGCGACAGGGCGAAGTCGTCGTCCGAAAGGTCGTAAATGGAGAACACCGCATCCACGAGCGGAAGCAGTTTTTGGATGAAGGCTTCCCGTTTTTCCTCCGGCACTTCGTCGGCAAACTCTGTTTCCACGACTTCGCGGAGGATGGCGTACTTGGAATAGTGCAGCCCGCCCAGCAGGACATTCATCGCCAGCTCCTGCGCACCCTCGGCGGGATAGCCGTCAAGCCGCGCCTGTTCATACGTTTCGGCGGCACGGTCGGCACGCTCACGGATGAAGGCGGTATCAGTCGCTTGTTCAAACCTGTTCGTGTGGAGGTAGTCCAGCAGGTACAGACCGTAATAGGAAAAGTCGGTCTGACCCTCGTTTTTCTTCTTGTTGTTCATTACTTTACTTTGGAATTTAGTGGATTGATAATAATTGGGATAATCGTCCAGAAAGGAGAAAGAAAAGGCACCCGGTATCCCTCCGAGTGCCACCACTAAATCCAAAGCATGAGTGTAATCCGGTATCGAAGAACAATTCATTACTCTGAACCAGTGGCAAAGTTACTATTATTTCTTCCGTCCTGAAAATTTCTTGCTCGTTTTCCTTTCGGGGAACACAAAAGTCGTGTTAAACTCCCCGTCAAAGGCGACTATGGCATCGAAGCTCTTGCTCTGCTTGCTCTTGAAGCCTTTGAGCAGCTTCGTGTGCCCGTCGGTGAGCAGGTCTTTGATCTCGTCATCGGAAAGGGTGCGGTTCGCCTTCAGCCGGAACACGGGCAGCCCGCACTCCGCGTTGTCGCAGCGTACCACCTTGCCGTAGAACTGCATCCTGCCCGTTCCGCACTTGGGACACGCACAGCCGGAATCCTTGTGTGAGAAGAGTTTGTCGCACGAGAGCAGTTCGGAGGTGATTTCACGTGTGTACGCCTCTATCTCCTTGCTGAAAGTTTCGGCGGACAGCTCCCCGCGCTCGATGCGTGCCAGCTCCTTTTCCCATTCGCCTGTCATGGCAACATCGGCAATGCGCATCGTCTTCACGACTGAATAAAGTGCGAGTCCTTTCTCGGTAGGCACAAGTGATTTCTTGCAGCGTTCCATGTAGCCGCGCTTGAAGAGCGTTTCGATAATCGCCGCACGGGTGGCAGGCGTGCCGATGCCGCAGTCTTTCATGGCTTGGCGCATGGCTTCGTCCTCGATGTCCTTGCCGGCCGTTTCCATAGCGGACAATAATGTCGCTTCGGTGTGCAGCGGCTTGGGCTTGGTCTTGCCCTCCGTGATGGAGCAGCCTTTCAGTGCCAGCATGTTGCCTTCCTGCCAGTCGGGGATGGAGATTTCCTCCTTGTCCTCCTCGCCATAGACGGCACGCCATCCGGCTTGCCTGATTACGCTACCTTTCACCGTGAACTCCACTCCGGCACACTCCGCCGTGACGGTGGCGGTGTCCTTGACACATTTATCTGAAAACGCCTCTATCATACGTCCGGCAATCATCTGATAGACGGTGCTGTCCTCTTTGGAGAGGAACAGCGGTTTCTCGCCCGTGACGAGCAGGGCGTGGTGGTCGGTCACTTTGCCTCCGTCCACACTACGGCGTGTCGGCTGCGCCTTTGCCTGCACCTTGCCCTTCCATTCGGGCAAAGCCCCGATGAAGGCGAGCAGTTTGGGGATTTCGGCGAACACATCTTCTGGGATGTAGCGGCTTCCGGTTCTCGGATAGGTGATGAGCTTCTTCTCGTAGAGCTTCTGCGCGATTTCAAGCGTCTGTTCCGCCGTGAAGCCGTACTTGGTGTTGGCTTCCTTCTGCAAGGTAGTGAGGTCGTACAGCAGCGGAGTGTCCTCCGTATTCTCCTTGCGCTCTGCTTTGGTGACGGTGGCTGTGCCTGCTTCCTTTACCTTATTATATAGTGCAGTCGCAGGTTCTTTCTCTTTCCATTTTTCGGAGGAGGAGAATTTCACTGTCCCGTTATTATTGCCGTCCACGGCGATATGGAGCTGCCAGAAGGCTTCGGGCGTGAAACGGCGGTTCTCCCGGTAGCGTTCGCACACCATTCCCAACGTAGGGGTCTGCACTCGCCCGACAGAGTATGTGCCGTGTCCAGCGGCGATGGAGAGTGCCTGCGTGCCGTTGATCCCCACGAGCCAGTCTGATTCGCTCCGCGCTTTGGCGGCAAGATAGAGGTTGTCGTACTTGCCTCCATTTTCGAGGTTTCGCAACCCCTCGCGGATAGCCTTGTCGGTGAGCGAGCTTATCCATAGGCGCACGAAAGGGGTGGTGCATCCGGTGTAATGGTAGAGATAGCGGAAGATAAGCTCACCCTCTCGCCCTGCATCGGTCGCCACGATGATCTGCTCGCTTTTGTTAAATAGGGTGGCGATGATTTTTATCTGTGACACCACGCCGCTGTCGGGCTTGTAGCCTTTCTCCGTCTTTACCTGTCGTGGAATGAGCGTAAAAGAATCAGGGATAATCGGGAGGTTGTCACGGACGAATCCGCGCACGCCGTAGCCGTCGGGCATGGCGAGCTGCACGAGGTGTCCGAACGCCCATGTCACGGCGTAGCCGCCACCCTCGAAATATCCTTCCTCTCTCTTTGTCGCGCCCACGATGCGGGCAATCTCACGTGCCACGGATGGCTTTTCTGCAATGATTGTCTTCATGTTTTCTTGCTGTCTGATTGTTTACTTTTACTTGTTACTTTGGATTTAGTGGCGGACACCGGATTATATCCTCATGCCCTTGCTTTTTCTTTGGGGCTGCTCCTGCTGCCGCTGCTGGGTTTCGTCCTTCGGGGCGGTCTGTCCCTTCTGCAACGGCTCCTTCAGGTTCTTGGTGACCTCGTTGGTCTTGCCCTCGTTGTTCACCGCCACCTGCGTGCGGCTCTCGTTGGACGGGGCGACTTTCTGCGCGTTGTCGGGGTTGGTGTCGTAGCGGTACGGGCGTCCCTTCTCCGGGTTGAACCTGATGTACATCGTGGCGTGGAAGCCCTGCTTGTCGGTCACGTTCTCCAGTCACGGCTTTGCCAGCCACGTAGTCGGCTTTCTGCTGCTCGGTGAAGTCCACGCCGCTCCATTTGCTGATGGGGCGGATGCTGCCGTCGGCGTTCGTCCACGTGTTGCGGTTGCTCCTTCTGCGTGTTGGCGGTGGTTTCCGTACCCTGCGACTGCGCTTGCGTGGGATTGTCCTTCGTTTCCTGCGCTTGTGCGGTACGTGGCGACCTGCCCGTACCCGGCACGAACTCCACGCCGCGCTGCTCCACGTTCACTTGCAGGGTGGTGAGGAACTTCCTGCCGTCCTTGCGCTCGATGAGCTTGTCACGCACGGGCAGCCCGGCACGCAGCATGTCCTGCTCCTGCCTGGTGATCTCCGTGTTGCCGATACGCTCCGGTATGCGCACCTTGCTTGCCGGGACATCCGTGATCTCGTTCGTCTTGCGGTCGATGCTGACGAACGAGGGGGTGATTTCGCCCGTTTCCCTGTCCACAAGATCCACGACCCTGCCGAGGTTGCCCGTTTCACGGAGATTCTTGCGGTCTTCGTCGGAGAACTTGTGTTCCTTGTACTCGTCTAATTTCTGCTCCTTGCGGATGAAGTGCGGCACGAGGCTGACATCGCCCTCACCGTCCTTCCTAAAGGAGAGGCGGGCGTCCAGCTCGAAAGACTCACCGCCGAAATTGGGCGTTACCTTCACCAAGTCGGACTTGCCGTAGTTGAGCATCTTTGTCAGATCGCCCGACTTTTCAAGGTCGTCGCGCTTCACGCCCCATTTCTCCTCCAGCTCCTGCCAGTTGATTCTGCTCTCGTCGATGGGTTGGTAGCCCCGGTTGCCCTGCGTCTGCTGCGGGCTTTCCTGATTCTGTTCGTTTTTCTGTTCCATTTCTTCTTGATTTTTAGGTTCGTCATCTTGTTTCTGTCCCGGTTGTTCCTCCGGTTTCTGCTCTTGGTCAGCGGTCTGTGCCGCCTGTTCTTCCTGCACCTGCTTCTCGTAGCCGGAGGTGTCCACCGTGTGGGGCGCGAGCAGCTCCCTGTTAGCGTCCGGGTTCTTCAGCAGTTCCTTCATCACCTCCAGCAGTTTGTCGGCCTGCTCTGCCGCCACCCGGTAGAATCCGAAGCGGCTCGGCTCCTTGCACTGCCGGAAGAAATTCTTGAAGAAGTTGTCCAGCACGTCGCCGTGCCGGTCGAATTGCAGGAAACTCCGCGCGTTCTCCGCCTTGGCGGGGGTGCGCTTGGGGGAGCCGTCGGCATTCAGCCCGGCCACCACGCTGATTTCGCCCGTCTTTTCGTCACGGACTATCAGCACGTCCTTTTCGTCTGTTTTCTTTGCCATTTACTTTTGTTTTAATTGGTTTATTACAATTTGCGCCATGCTTCAAAGTTTCTCTCAAGTGCGTCCAGATGAAGCCGTAGCAGGTTCTCGACGAAACCGGACGCACTCATCCCACGCTCTCCGTGATAGCGTACCAACCTGTCGAGTCTGTTGCGCAATTCTTCGCTGATGAACACGGGCTTGCGGTTCGTGATTCTGGGAACTTGCAGGTATCTTTCCTTGTACTCATCAAGTGTGATCCGGCGTTTTCTTTGTCTCTGTGCGGTCTGGTTGCCGCCTGTTTTCTTCTTTTGTTCCATCTGATAAAAATTTTAATTGGTCGTTATTTATTGAACAGGTTGCGGATGCGTGCCTTGTAGAATTCGATGTCGTTCTGTCGGAAGTCCTTCACATGTTTGGAAAGGAAGTCCAGCACGTCCGTTTCACTGTAATAGGTCTTCTTGCCCAAGGTCTTGTAGGCGAGTGCGCCCTCGCTTCGGTAGCGTTGCAGGGTACGCTTGCTGATCTGGAGCAGCAAGCACAAGTCCTGATTGTCGAAAAGCCGGATGCCTTCGGACAGGGACGGTGGTTGCTGCCCCTGCGTCTTTATCGCCAGCAGCAGCTCGTCCTGACGGTCAAGGCGGTCGAGGATTTTCTGCATCCAGCCCTCGAAGTTGTTGCGGGTAAGCAGTTCCATATATCATTTCCTCCTTCCTTTGCCGGTTTTCCTGCCGCCCGTCCGCAGGGAATAATTATGGAACAGGGCGTCTATCGTTTTTTCCTTGTTCCTGACGGTATTCGTTTCCAGCAATCTTTGCACTTCGGAGAGGCGGTAGCGGCAAGTGCCGCGTACTATCACATATTCTATGCGGTGGTCATCCCTCATCCGTTGCAGGGTACGGGTACTCACGTTCAGCAGTTCGGCGGCTTGGGCTGTATTGAGCAGGCAGTCTTTCGTCGCCGCATCCTGACGTTGTTTCTCCTCTTTCAATTCGCGGATATATCCGGCTATCTCCGTTATCTGTTCCATCATAGCCTGATATGCGGAACTCTCGATTGTTATCACTTTCATATACAGTTGTTTTTATTGTTTCTGTGGCAAAGTTCGGCAATAAACAAGGACGGCTTTAACAGCTCACTACGTGACTCACGCAAGATTTTTATGGAAATGGCTCCGTAACCCGGACAATCGGCGCAACAAGCTGCCATTCAGACAAAAACGATGGGCGTTTCAGCCCGTGCCGTTACCTTTGCGGCAAATTCAAAATCGTTTTGTATATGGAAATAGTATCTATCGAGAAAAAGACCTTCGGGGAAATGATGGCACAAACGGATGCCTTCGTGGAAAAGGTAGCCGCCTTACAGCGCAAAGGCGATGGAAAGCGGCTTGGGAAATGGCTCACGGGCGAAGAGGTCTGCGGGCAGTTGAGAATCAGCCTGCGCACGTTGCAGAAACTGCGGGACAGGGGCTTTATCGGTTATTCGCAAATCGGCTTCCGTTTTTACTACAAGCCGGAAGATGTAAAAAGGCTTATACCGCTTATCGGTACAATTTGCCCCACTGACAAATGACCGGGTACCGACTTAAACCGATGTAATATGAATGAAGAAAACAATGTCATCACGATGGATTGTGAATCGGTAGCCGTATTGCTGCAAAAGATGCGGAAAGAATCCGAATGGCTTTCCGGTTTTTTGGAAAGTTACCGTCCGCCGTTGGACGGGGAGCGATACCTGACGGACAAGGAAGTGGCGGAACTGTTGCGCGTCCGCCGTCGGACCTTGCAGGAATACCGCAACAACAGGATATTACCTTTTATCCTGCTGGCGGGAAAGGTGCTTTATCCGGAATCGGGACTGCGAGAAGTGCTGGAAGCAAATTATAGAAAACCGCTGGAAGGATGAGATAAGGCGGCTGTATGCACAAAGAGGAAACGGACAACCCCTGTCGTGGAGTTGCCCGTTCCTTTTTGTGTTGCCGACACCGTCAATGTCCATGTCCCTGTGTGTTCAGCAATACCCGTTTGCCTTGTGGATAAGCATCACGTATGCCTGCCGCTTTTCTTTGGCAAGAGCCTTCTCCACCAGCCACCTGCGGAACACGTGCGTGCAGTAGGTGTTCAGTCGGAAGGCGATGGGGATGATGATTTCAAGCGCGTACACATCGGCGTGCAGACCGTTTTCAAGCCGCATGTAGCGGCACACCTCGTAGTCGTTCAGCACGTCCGACTTGCGGACGGCTTTGATGGCGGCGTTCACTGCCGGGACACTTGCGTGGAACAGTCCGGCGATTTCGGTGGCGGTCATCCATACCTCGTTACCGGTTACGCTGACCTTCTTCTCCTCTATGGTAATGATTCCTCGTTTCATAGCTTTTCTGTTTTAAATGTTACATCCGGTAAATTCCTCAATGGTGTTCAACTTGGCGGCAAGGTTCTCCATGTCCCGGTTGAGTTTCTCCTTGGTTATCTTCGCATAAATCTGGGTTGTTTTTATGCTCTTGTGCCCTAACATGGAACTCACCGTTTCAATGGGTACGCCATTGGAGAGGAACACCGTCGTGGCTGCCGTGTGGCGGCTCTGATGCCATGTGATGTGCTTGGTGATGCCGCAACGCTTGGCGACGGCTCGAATTCCGTGCAGGCAGGTCATGTAATGGGGGACGGGGAATATCCTGCCGTCTTCACACAATCCCCGGTACTTGTCGATAATCCGCTTGGCGATGTCAAGCAGGCGGATGTTGGAAACGACACCCGTCTTCTGGCGGTTGATGTTGATCCACTCGTGGTCGTCGAAGTAGGTTCGGATATTCTCCTCCGTGAGATTGCGCATGTCGGCGAAGGACAAGCCCGTGAAGGCGCAGAACAGGTAGAGGTCACGGTAAAGCTCCTGCTTGGCGTTTTTCAGTTTGCCTTCCATCAGCTGGCGGATTTCGTCTTTCGTCAGAAAACTGCGTGTCGTTTCCTCCTTCTTGATTTCGTACTCCCGGAACGGGTCGCGTGTGAGCCACTCGTTGTTGATGGCGATGAACACCATCGTCCGGAGCGGGCATACGTAAAGCCACACGGTGTTGGTGCAGCAGTGCTTGTCCGTGCGGAGGAACATCTCGAAGTCGGAGATGAACGCCGGGGTAAGCTCCTTCAAGGCGATGTCCTTCACATGGTAGCGGATGTTGAGGAACTCTTGCAGGTGCTTGTACACGGTCCTGTACTTGGCAAGCGTGCCTTTGGCTTTCATGCCTGCCTCCACCTGCTTCTCGTAGTCCTCGTTGTGCCGGCTGAACACCTGCATCAGCGTGTGGCAACGGTGTTCCAGTCCGAGAAAGGCGTTCTTGACCTTTTCCGCCGTGACGTAGTTGTCACGCTCCATGATTTCCTGATAGTGCTTGTTGATGCGCACCCGCATCTTGTCGAGCAGGCGGTTCGCTTCGAGTGCCGCCGTGCTTCTGCCCGTGACACGCCCGCCTTTGGTGTCCCACAACTTCGGATCGACGGTCAGCTTGCAACTGAACTGTGTCTGGCTTCCGTCCACCGTGATACGACCCATGACGGGCACTGTCCCGTCCTTCTTCACTACCTGCCTTTTGAGGTAAAAGATAACTGAAAATGTACTCTTCATCGTTCTGAACTTTTTTGGTTTCAAAATTACTTGGTGAAGAGCCTTTGGCTGGTACGCAAACAAATGCAAAATACTGCAATTTATTTCCGGTTCGGTTTTTCTTGCGTGAGTTGTTAGTAACTCACTATACCATAGTGATTTGCTATGTTTTTCCACATCCCCGTGACACATTACAGGGCATGGTAACAAATGGGTAACGTAGCGAAGTACCAACATGGCTGGAATATGACTTTTACCGTCGTCGAACTTCTGATGATAATCCCTAAAAGCACCTATCTATCAATATCTTTGCCTTACTTTTCCATATATCATTTTTTCTCGCTAACTTTGTAGCAAGAATGTTGAAAATTGAAAATTGGAAGTTATGGACAGGAAATTCATTTATAGATATGTCATCACGTTGTTGATGCTTGCATGCGTATTCGGAGGAAAAGCGCAGCTCACACTGACGCTGGAACGAACTATCACACTGGCGGCCGACAGTTCGCTGGACGCTTTCCGATACAAAAATATGTATCTGGCCGGCTACTGGGAATACCGGACTTACAAGGCCGGCCGTCTGCCAAGCCTTACCCTAAATCTGACGCCGGCACAATACCGCCGTTATTTTACCCAACGATATGACTCGGAGGCTGATATCGACGTATATAGAAAACAACAATCGTTTTATGCGGGCGGGCAATTGGAGATCGAACAGAATTTCGACCTCTTAGGCGGTACATTCTATTTGGATACAGACTTGGATTATATGCGCTATTTCGGCGACCAAACTTATAACCAGTTCTCATCGGTTCCGATCCGCCTCGGCTACCAGCAAGACTTATTGGGGTATAACGCTTTTAAATGGGAACGGAAAATCGAACCGTTGAAATACGAGAAGGTCAAGAAAGAACTATTATATAATGTAGAGCAAATGAGCGAGCAAGCAACGACCTATTTCTTCGCTCTGGCAATGGCACAGGTGGAATATGATCTGGCCAAGGAAAATGTCGCCACGACCGACACACTGTACCGGACAGGGCAGGAACGGCATAAGATAGCTTCTATCAGCCAAGCGGATTTGCTGACACTGAAATTGGATGCCGTAAACGCACGCAACACATTGAAAAATGCGGAAATCGCCCTAAAACGTGCCATGTTCAGCCTCGCCTCTTACTTGAACTTCGACAAGAATACAGAAATACGCCTGCGCCTCCCAAGCCGCCCGCGCAATATGGAAATCTCGGTCGACAAAGCACTCGAATTGGCACGTGCAAACAACCCGACCTTTCTGGAGTTGCGCCAGCAAATATTAGAAGCCCAGCAGCAGGTAGACAAAACCAAGAAAGAAGCGATGTTCAACGCCCAGATCAATGCCAGCGTCGGATTCAACCAAGTGTCCAAGAACATACAGGACGCCTACAAAAATCTGCAACAGCAGGAAATCGTCTCTTTGTCTGTTTCGATCCCGTTGGTAGACTGGGGCGTACGAAAAGGGAAGCATAATATTGCCAAGAACAACCTGCTTGTCACCGAAACATCCGCCAAACAAAAAGAATTGACAGTAGAAGAAGACGTGATTATGACAGTCGGCGACTTCAATATCCAGCAAGCCCTGATTGGGAGTGCCGAAGAAGCGGTAGACCTGGCAGAAACAGCCTACAGCGAAACCAAGCAACGCTTCATGATCGGAAAAGCGGATATCAACAGTCTTACTCTGTCGCTGAACCGCCAACAGGAAGCGCAGCGGAACTATATTTCGGCTTTACAGAACTACTGGCTGAGCTATTATAAGATCCGAAAACTGACGTTGCACGATTTCGAAACGGGAGTTTCCCTTTCGAACGAGTTCGAATATAAATACGGATTGTAACAAAAAATGAATAATGAGTGCATCTCCTAAAATATCCTCTTTCACCATCATCGTCACCTTCCTTTGCGTGGCGCTGGCAGGGATTGCCTTTATACCGCTGCTGCCGATCAAGCTGTCGCCGTCACGCACGCTGCCACAGTTGACTATCAGCTATAACATGCCGGGCAATTCGGCACGCGTGATAGAGATGGAAGTGACCTCGCGGCTCGAAGCGATGTTGGCACGCATCAAGGGGATCAAGGAGATCAATTCCACTTCCGGCAACGGATGGGGATATGTCACGCTCGAGCTGGACAAGCATACCAATATCGATGCCGCCCGTTTCGAAGCGTCTACCATCATCCGACAGACATGGCCCAGCCTACCGGACGGACTGAGCTATCCAGTCCTGGAAATGAGCCGGCCGGACGACAAGGAAGTACGGCCTTTCATGAGCTACACACTGAATGCGGCAGCCACACCCATATTCATACAACGCTTTGCCGAAGACCAGATAAAACCTCGCCTAAGCGGGATTCCCGGCATCTACCGCATCGATGTCAGCGGTGCCACCCCGATGGAATGGCGACTGGAATATGATAGCCGTCAGCTGGCAACGTTAGGTATCAGCATCCCGGATATACAGAAAGCGATCAGCCAGTATTATCAAAAAGAATTCTTAGGAACCGGAAACGTGGAAACCCAGTTGGCGACTTCGTGCAAAGAAGGACAAAGTAGCCAGTGGATACGTCTCGCTTTGGTTCCTGAAAACGAAACAGACGGATTCAACCCATCGCTTATAACCGTCCTGAACAAAGACGGCAAGCTGATCCGCCTGGACCAACTGCTAAAAGTCACCCGTCAGGAAGAGGCTCCACAGAGTTATTACCGTATCAACGGCTTGAATTCCATCTATCTGTCCATCCGCGCCGAGGAGACGGCGAACCAGCTGGAACTTGCCAAACGGGTAAGAGCCGAAATGGAATATATCCGTACCTTGCTTCCACCCGGTTATGAAATACATACCAGCTATGACGCGACCGAATTCATTCAGGACGAACTGAACAAGATTTATGTCCGTACGGGGCTCACCGTCCTGATCCTACTGATGTTTGTCTTGCTGATCACACGCGAGATAAAATATCTGTTACTGATCATCATCAGCCTTTCGATCAACCTCAGTATTGCTGTCATCCTTTATTATCTGTCAGGACTGGAAATGCAGCTTTATTCGTTGGCAGGCGTCACAATCTCACTCAGCCTGGTGATCGACAACACGATCGTCATGACGGAACATATCCGGAACCGACATAACCGAAAGGCAATCCTATCCATATTGGCAGCCACTTTGACAACGATAGGTGCACTGGTCATTATCTTTTTCTTAGATGAAAAGATACGCCTCAATCTGCAGGATTTTGCGGCTGTCGTCATCATCAATTTAGGAGTCTCCCTATTGATCGCGCTTTTCCTGGTTCCCGCCCTGATCGATAAGATGAACCTGGAATGGAAAAAAAGCGGAAAAAAGAACATATCCAGAGAAGAGACCAGGTATACATGGAAAAGCCGGATCAGAAAAAGAACGAACCGCTTTCTCAAACGTTTCCCTGTCTACTACAACCGGTACTATCAATGTCAGATCGATTTCCTTTGCGGATGGAAGAAATTGGCATGTTTCATTTTACTGTTAGCATTCGGCATCCCGGTTTTCCTGTTACCGGAAAAAATCGAATACGACACGAAAGACAAAAAGAAGGTCTACACGGCAACAGACACCCTACTAATCGATACATATAATAAATTCGCCTCCAACGAGACGTACAAGGAGAAGATCAAACCCATCGTCGATAAGGCGTTGGGCGGGACCCTACGCCTGTTCGTACAAAAAGTTTATGAAGGAAGTTACTTCACCCGCAACGAAGAAACGGTCCTGTCTGTCAGCGCATCGCTCCCGAACGGGACGACCTTGCCACAAATGAATACCTTGATGAGCCGGATGGAAGCCTATCTCAGCACCTTCAAAGAAATACGACAGTTCCAAACAAACGTCTACAGCGCACGCCAGGCCGGTATCCGCATCTATTTTACGAAAGAGAGTGAACGGAGTGGTTTCCCGTACACATTGAAAAGCAAAATCATCAGCAAAGCTCTTGAATTGGGGGGGGGAAGCTGGCAAGTCTACGGTTTGCAGGACCAGGGATTCAGCAACGATGTGCGCGAAGGAGCCGGTTCTTTCCGTATCGTGATGTATGGTTACAACTACGACGAGCTGTACGAATGGGCCGAACAGCTGAAAGCCAAGTTGCTCACCCACCGCCGCATCAAGGAAGTGCTGATCAATTCAGAGTTCTCGTGGTGGAAAGACGATTACCAGGAGTTCTACTTCAACCTCAACAAAGCCCGGCTGACCCAGGAGGACATACAGCCGATCGACCTGTTCGCCTCCATCAATCCCGTTTTCGGAAAGGACATTTATACCGGGACGATCGTCGTCAACGAAGAGACAGAGAAACTGAAACTCTCCTCCCGCCAGTCACAGGAATACGATGTGTGGAGCATGCAGTATGTTCCACAAACTATTGACGGCAAGCCCTACAAGTTAGCAGAACTTGCAAGTGTCGAAAAAGGACAGATGCCGCAGAAGGTTTGCAAAGTAAACCAACAATACCGCCTCTGTCTGCAATACGAATATATCGGGGCTTCCAATCAGGGAAATAAGATACAGGAACGCGACCTGAAGGAAATCAATGCCATACTGCCGATGGGTTATACCGCCAAGTCGGAAAGCGCTTACTGGTATTGGGACAAAAAGGACAATAAACAATATCTTCTGTTATTGCTGATCATCGTCATTATCTTCTTTACCACCAGTATCCTGTTCAATTCGCAGAAACAGCCGTTGGCCGTTATCTTTGTAATACCGATCTCTTACATTGGCGTATTCCTCACGTTCTATTGGTTCAAATTGAATTTCGACCAAGGAGGATTTGCCTCCTTCGTCCTGTTGTGCGGCATAACCGTTAACGCAAGCATCTACATTTTGAATGAATACAACCAAATCCGGCAACGCAAACCGTTGATGTCGCCCTACAAGGCATATCTGAAAGCCTGGAATGCTAAGATCACGCCCATTTTCCTCACAGTCGTTTCGACCATCTTAGGCTTCATCCCATTCATGTTAGGTCCGGATAAGGAAGCGTTTTGGTTCCCGCTGGCCGCCGGCACCATCGGCGGGCTTGCCATGTCTATATTAGGAATCTTCCTCTATTTACCTCTTTTCACATTAAAAAAACAACCCTAACCTTAACTTTCCCCTTTCAAATAAGGATTACCGTTTATCATCAAAATATTTTGTATGCCAGCCGTTTGCATATTGTCAACAAAATGTCAACTCTAACATTCACCCTCCAATAAAGCATAATATACTTTTGCGACCTCTTTAGACCTGTTCAAATCTTTCCTCCCAAAAGGAAAACACACTGGCTTCTCTTTCTGTTTAAATAGGGTATACTTGCATCGGTCCATTTCTTTGCCATCCATTTGGCAATGCCTGACAGATAAGTTGTGAGAAGGTCTCTGCCTCTCAACCCACAGAAAGCAGAGTTTTTTCACATTTTAATAAATATAATTATGAATAATTTTTTTAGTTATCTAAGATTACTTTTACTCGCAACGAGTGGAATGTTACTATTGTGTATAATCTTCGCCATGAATCCGGAATTAGCAGACGGCACGCTGTCCGGAAAAATTTGCTGGTTTCATTTCACATCTCTATTGTTAGCCGGTGGGGTTCTACTTATGGAATTCACAACAAAGAAAAGCCGTTTTATCTTTTCATTACCGGATGCCTTATTATTACTTCTGTTCGGTATCGTATTGGTTTCTTACGACAAAGACGAGAATCTTCAGCCGGAACGTTTCCTTTTCATCGCTCAGCTGGTTGCTCTCTGGTTTATGCTCAGAGGTGCTTTACAGGCGCATCAGGAATTACGACCGTTTTTCATTACGATCATCATATTTACCGGAATCGTTCCGGCCATCTGGGGGATCAGCCATACCATCAATCCTGCTCCCATCACCCATCCTGTCTTCAGGCTGCTTGAAACATCGCTGAAACCAGAGCCTTTCTATGGCTATATCGCAGTCATTTTTCCAGTCTGTCTGAACACATTACTCCGTTTTAAGAATTGCGACAAGATCGCTTTGTGGAAATCCCGTACTTTCCTGTTCTATTTCTCCATTCTCGGATCTACTTTGATTATCACCACCTTAATATTCAAAACAGACCAACCCGTATGGCTTGCAGCCCTCCTTTCCGGAATCTGGGTTTGCTGGATGAGGCTGATCGGATGGAAACAGACGAAAGAAGCCATACAGAACCACATCCAGCTGTTTGCCATCTCTTCGATTATCCTGTTTGTTGCGATCACGGCAGTCATTTTGGTCGGGAATATCCAAAAAGCCCAGGCCGGAGATCGCCGGCTTTTGATCTGGAATATCACGACCCAGGCTATCATGGAACATCCGGTAACCGGCATAGGTATAGGCGGCTTTCCAGCTACATACGCAAAGGAACAATCTGCCTATTTCGAAACCGATACCGCTTCTTCCAAAGAAAAACAAACCGCAACCTGTCCCCAGTATGCATACAACGAATATCTGCAAATAGGACTTGAGTTAGGTATTACGGGGTTGCTGTTCTTTATCTTCTGGCTCGCATTTTCCCTTTATTATGGGATCAGACACAGACAGATTGGGGCATCCGGCGGAATTCTGGCACTCGGAATCTTCGCCCTTTATTCCTATCCGCTCCAACTCCCGACCTACTGGGTTCTGCTCTTATTCCTGACCGCCATATGTGTGACCAATCCGAAGCATAACAAGCAGCGAGCACAGAGGAGTATCCCGTATATCAGTGCCATCGCCGCCATTCTTACCTACATTCTTTTCTACGGACAGAAAGATACCTACTATACCTATAGGGAATGGAAGACGCTTCAGGAATTATATCATAATCAGGAGTACGAACAAGCAGCCAGCCGGTATGCCGGTCTGTTTGTCCAGTTATACCACCGAACAGATTTTCTATATGAGGGAGCAGAATGTTTCTATAAGACCGGACAGCACGATATTGCCATCAAATGGTTGGACAGGGCATTAAAACTAAGTGCAGCCCCCGAACTATACTATGCAATTGCAAAAAACGAAAAGGCGATCAAGCAATACCAGAAAGCGGAAAGTTACCTGCTGGAAATCAGCCGGATTTTACCGGAACAGGGATATACCTACTTCCTACTCGCCAAATTGTATACAAACCCCTCTTTTTTACATCCGGACAAATTCCATAAAGCAGCCAAGAGGTTTCTCGCCTTCCAGCCCAGTACACAAAACAACATAACGAAGGAAATGAAAGAGGAAATACTGCAAATCATCAGGAACTGGAATTTCGGCAAATAACAAATAGAAATTGAAGCATACCGATATGCCCATTCAACGGTATTGTCGTACCCCGGCATATCGGTACATTCATGTATTATTCCACAACCGGAACCAGCCGCACTTTCAATGTTTCCTTCCGACCGGCTTTCACATCAACATCAAAAACAATCCGGACAGAACCGGGATTCGGAGCATCGTAGCTATGCGACGGAACATTATCGACCACAGAGAAGGCGGCAGCCGAAGGACTGTCGATAATCACATGTAATTTCTTACCTTCTTTCGTCAATTCTATCGTGTGGGAATCGAGCAGCTTAGGAGTGGCGGAGGTGACCATCGTCCACCGGACAGAAGCTGGTTGGCCGGCAGCCTGCACCTGATCCGTTACCTGCAAATACTGTTCCTTCACAAGCACAACCTCGCGTGTCGCTTTCTTCAGATTACTACCGAACAAAGAAGTCATATCCAAGCTGGCTCCCAACCGTGCATCTTTCGTATAAGTAGCGAGAATCGGAACCGCTCCTTTTACCTGATGCTTTTCTCCGTTTACCGTCAACGTATTATGCACAAAGTTATTATAGCGGAAGACATCCCAACGTTGCCCGTCCTGATCACCGTTCCACAGTCGTACGCCTTCCTTTTCCAGAGAATAATACTCCTGCATACCCAAATCCTGTGCCCAACGTACTCCCTGAGCTTCGAACACAAATGATCCGGCATCCATATGAGCATGGTTGGCCGAAGCCGTTCCTCCTTTTATCCCGACATAAAAACCTTCACCCTTATCCCATCCGGTACGGATCAGAGCTACAGGCACTTTTCCATGTCCGGTCCAGATTTTCGAGACAGGAGGCGTCACTTCCTTCATATCGAAGCGGGAACCATAGATCAAGATAATCGGCAGGAAACGCTCTTCTTCCGCAGTAAAATGCGTATCCTCGCGTGTCAGGAATATTTTTTCGTTCCAGAGCAAGGAAGGATCGCCTAATTTGGATGCATACCAGAACATGGCCGGAAAAGATTGAGTCGTTTCGCGTGCATCACTGAAATTGAAGGCAAGACCGGTCGTTCCCGCCATATACTGCATGAACCGGGCCGAAGACATAAAGCCCTCCACCGCACTCAGTCCTCCATCCGAACCGAGAGCCGATTCCAAAGCGGCGATTAGCATCACATTGAAACTCGTCCCATATCCCCAATAATTATACCCTTCCGGATAGTTGCCGTCAGGCGCGTACACTTTCATCGACAGAGGAACAGACGACATAGCCCGTTCAATAACAGCAGCCGCTTCTTTGCTGTCCGAATCCAAAAGGGCAAGGGCTCCATATACCAGCCCGGTATTGCAAACCTGGTTCCAGTTGTTTTCTGCTTTCAGGAACCAGTTATATTGTTTGTCGTTCGACGGAGCAAAACCTTTCTGAAGAATCGATTCACGTACCACTCTCCTTGTTTCCGGAGACAGCTTATCGAACAGCCAGTCATAACCGATCGCAACCGCCATCGTCATCTCGCCGACATCCAAGAAATGAGACGGGTTCCAGTCGCCGAAAGAGCAGACGGACACCATCTCCTGCTCGGCACGCAAGCGGTATTTATCTTCGCCGGTCATCCGGTATACAAACGAAAGGTCAAAAATACGTTTCAAAGCCTCACGGGAAACGGCCAACAGACGACGTCCCTCTTTCTTATATGTTAACGTCGGACAGACCAACAGCCGGTCGGCTTCTCCGACAATCTGCTTATAGACGCGCTGCATTTCGGGGTTATCTTTCAGGCTTTCTCGTATCTGCTGCTCCTCACCCTGCTTCATCAATAAGCGGGGATGGCCACTCACTCGGTTATAATCAAAAGTCTGGGCAACAAGACGGGTGCCGGCACATAAAAGGAGACAAATAAAAATGAGATAAAGTGTCTTATTCATAATATCAGAATTATTTGAATGATTGATGGGGATAAAGATAGGAAAATAAAATTATCTTCCGGACATTTCGGTCAACTTGAAAAGTATTTTTCAGAAAGAGGGCACCAACATCTCTTGCATGTTTGAAATATAAGCCTTATCTTTGCCGAAATTTTGAAGATAGAGTTTCATGACACAGAAAGCACATAAGGATAATCCAGCGTACTTTTCCGGTTATATGTCGGACAATGAAGCTCATTTTTTTATTTTAAAGGATTATCATTTGGTTATATAGGATGCGTTAGTTATTTTTACTAACGCATTTTTTTTGCACCTTGTGATCTCGTAAGGCAATTATAACATTCTATAAAATCAATAAATTAAACAACCCAAATTACTATGTCGAAAAGTGGTATCAAAAAGGTGATTGTTCTGGGCTCGGGTGCCCTGAAGATCGGACAAGCCGGAGAATTTGACTACTCTGGTTCACAAGCACTGAAGGCGCTGAAAGAAGAAGGAATCAGCACCGTATTGCTCAATCCGAACATTGCAACCATTCAAACATCAGAAGGGGTAGCCGACAAGGTGTATTTCCTGCCGATCACTCCTTACTTTGTTGAAGAAGTGATCAAAAAAGAACAACCGGACGGTATCCTGCTGGCTTTTGGCGGACAGACTGCCCTGAACTGCGGAACCGAACTGTATACCAGCGGAACACTGGCCAAATATGGTGTAAAGGTACTGGGAACTTCGGTCGAAGCGATCATGTACACGGAAGACCGCGACCTGTTTGTAAAGAAACTTGACGAGATAGCAGTAAAAACTCCGGTTAGCCACGCTGTCGGAAACCTGGAAGATGCCGTGAAGGCAGCCTACGAGATCGGCTTCCCGGTCATGATCCGTTCCGCATACGCATTGGGCGGTATGGGTAGCGGTATCTGCAAAGACGAGGCAGAACTGCGTACGCTGGCAGAAAGCGCTTTCGCCTATTCTCCCCAGGTATTGGTGGAAGAATCGTTGAAAGGCTGGAAGGAAATTGAATTTGAAGTAATCCGCGATAAGAACGACCACTGCTTTACGGTTGTAAGCATGGAAAATGTAGACCCGTTAGGCGTACATACGGGCGAAAGTATCGTTGTCGCTCCTACCTGTTCACTGACAGACAAAGAACTGGACCTATTGAAAGAACTTTCAATCAAGACGATCCGCCATTTAGGTATCGTCGGCGAATGTAACATCCAGTACGCATTCAACTCCGATACTTGCGATTACCGTGTGATCGAAGTAAACGCCCGCCTAAGCCGTTCTTCCGCACTTGCATCCAAAGCGAGCGGTTATCCGCTGGCATTCGTGGCTGCCAAGCTGGCATTAGGTTACAGCCTTGACGAAATCGGTGAGATGGGAACTCCCAACTCCGCTTACAAAGCACCAGAAGTAGATTACATGATCGTAAAGATCCCGCGTTGGGACCTGACTAAGTTTGTCGGTGTAAGCCGCCAGATCGGTTCGAGCATGAAATCTGTCGGCGAGATTATGTCGATCGGCAAGAGCTTCGAGGAAATCATGCAGAAAGGTCTGCGTATGATCGGACAGGGCATGCACGGTTTCGTCGGCAACAACGACGTGGAATTCGATAACCTGGACGACGCGCTGGCCAACCCGACCGACCTCCGTATCTTCGCCGTGGCCAAAGCGCTTGAAAAAGGCTACACGGTAGACCGCATCCACGAACTGTCCAAGATCACTCCGTGGTTCCTGGAAAAACTGAAAAACATCGTAGACTATACGAAAGTATTGTCTGCTTACGATAAGATCGAAGACCTGCCTGAAGATGTGCTGAAGGAAGCAAAACGCCTGGGATTCTCCGACTTCCAGATTGCTCGTTATGTTGAAAACCCGGAAGGCAACATGGAAAAGGAAAATATCCGCGTGCGCAACCTGCGTAAGAAATTAGGTATCCTGCCGAGTGTAAAACGCATCAATACGATCGCATCGGAACATCCCGAACTGACGAACTACCTGTATATGACATACGACGGCAGCCAGCACGATATCTCTTACTATCCGAACGACAAGAGCGTCGTGATTCTGGGATCGGGCGCTTACCGCATCGGTTCTTCCGTTGAGTTCGACTGGTGTTCGGTGAATGCCGCACAGACAGCCCGCAAGTTAGGCTATAAATCCATCATGATCAACTATAACCCGGAAACGGTTTCCACCGATTATGACATGTGCGACCGTCTGTACTTCGACGAGCTTTCGTTCGAACGCGTACTCGATGTCATGGACTTAGAACTGCCGAAGGGCGTAATCGTCTCCGTAGGTGGACAGATACCGAACAACCTGGCCATGAAACTGTACCGCCAGAACGTACCTGTATTGGGTACTTCACCACTGTCGATCGACCGTGCCGAAAACCGTCACAAATTCTCCGCAATGCTGGATACGTTAGGTATCGACCAGCCACGTTGGGCCGAGTTGACCAGCATGGAAGAGATCGACGCCTTTATCGCAAAGGTCGGTTTCCCAATCCTGATCCGTCCGTCTTACGTGCTTTCCGGCGCAGCCATGAACGTATGCCACAGTAAGGAGCAGATGATCGAATTCCTAAACTTGGCAGCCAAGGTTTCCAAAGAATATCCGGTAGTTGTTTCCGAATTCCTGCAAGGGGCGAAAGAGATAGAATTCGACGCGGTAGCCATGAATGGCGAAGTGGTCGAGTACGCCATCTCCGAACATATCGAGTTTGCCGGTGTCCATTCCGGTGACGCGACATTGGTATTCCCGGCACAGAAGATCTACTTCGAAACAGCCCGCCGTATCAAGAAGGTCAGCAAAATGATCGCCAAAGAGTTGAACATCAGCGGACCGTTCAACATCCAGTTCCTAGCCAAGAACAACGATGTGAAGGTTATCGAATGTAACCTGCGTGCATCCCGCAGTTTCCCGTTCGTATCAAAAGTCCTGAAACGCAACTTTATCGAAACGGCAACCCGCATCATGCTTGACGCTCCTTACACCAAACCGGACAAGAGTGCATTCGACATCGACTGGATCGGTGTGAAGGCTTCGCAGTTCTCATTCGCCCGTCTGCATAAGGCCGACCCTGTACTGGGCGTAGATATGAGCTCTACAGGTGAAGTAGGCTGCATCGGCGACGACTTCAACGAAGCATTGCTTTCTGCCATGATCGCTGTCGGAAATAGAATCCCGCAGAAGAACGTACTGGTTTCTTCCGGTGCCGCCAAGAGCAAGGCTGAACTGCTGGAACCGTGCCATATGCTGGCAGCCAAAGGTTACAACATCTACGGAACGGCTGGAACGGCTAAATTCTTGAATGAAAACGGCATCTCTGCGACAGCAGTTTGCTGGCCGGACGAACAGGGCGACCTGAACATCATGGATATGTTCAGCAAGCACGTGTTCGAACTGGTTGTCAACATTCCGAAAGACCACAGCAAGCGCGAGCTGACCAATGGCTATAAGATCCGTCGTGCAGCGATCGATCACAACATTCCATTGATCACCAACGCCCGCTTGGCAAGTGCTTTCATCAGCGCTTTCTGTAATATGGACGAAAAAGACATCCAGATTAAGAGCTGGCAGGAATACAAGTAAATAGGAATTTCATTATATTTGTAACCTCATTCAGGCACGGAAGTATTGGACTTCCGTGCCTATATTCATTTAGACTTATGTACAGACTGCTGACCATTCTCATTTCTTTTCTGTTCACGGCACATGCCATGCGCGCGTCAGTAGCCATTCCTTATGTATTTGTAAAAAACTATACGGTCGACGATTATAAAGCGAGCTGCCAGAACTGGGGCTTTTCGCTGACACCCGACGGTATGCTGTATGTCGCCAACAATTCCGGCCTGCTTGCTTTCGACGGCAACACATGGAAACTATATTCGCTGCCGGGACAGGAAGAGGTGACCGGCGTAACGAACTACAACGACACGATCTACACCCGCAACGAGACGATGTTGGGAAGCTGGACATACGACAAAGACGGAATCCTCCGCTACCACCCGTTGGACACGGTCCCGCCAGAAATCCGCTTCACTCCACCCCCTGTTGAAATACCTTTTACTTTACCGAAAGAAATACAGGATGCACAGCCGAGTGCCTTCGCTACCAACGGAACGCTCTTTTTCATCGGAACCCTCACACAAGGATTATATATCACAGACTCCGACGGTACGATCCTGCAACACCTGTCTTTACAGAACCAACTACAAGACAATATCGTCCGCTTTATCTGCGTACAGGACAACCGGCAAATCTGGGTGGCGCTCGACAACGGATTATCACAAATCTCTTTCGATCCTCCGATCACTTTGTTAGGAAAAAGAAGCGAGATCGGCAAACTGGTGAATGCCGGACTAGATGGCGAAGAGTTGTATATCCAAACCAACCTCGGCTATTTCAAGCGCTCATTGGGAGCCACAAGCCCTTTCATCGCCGTAAGCAAAGCCGAAGCGCAACCTTGCTTTAGGATCGAAAAAGGCCCCGCTCCGACCGTTAAGAAATTATTTAGGGACACGGAAGTAGTGGGCGTATTTGCCGATGCCGAACATGTTTATCCGGCCGGTGACAACCTCTACTGGCTTTCCATCGAAAACGAAGCCGGACTGTTTCACGTAGCGGACGGCATCGGAACATTGAAATGCCGCCTGCTCTTCGACAATTACAATATGAACCTCGTGACGAGAGGCAAACGGATCATCCCTTTGAACGACTCCCTGGTCTTGGTCTCTGCCATGCAAGGAACTTTATTGGTCAATATCCGGGAACTGATCGGCAATAGCCTGGGCAGCACTCCCCTGAAAGTTTCGGGACTCGAATACGTCGATGCTTCCGGTATCCATCACTTGCCGATCAACACGCAACGCATTTCTCTCCCGCACAACTTCCAGGAGTTCAATGTCTGGGCAGGCACCACGATATTCACCTCCAACCACCAGATCAGCTACAAGATCGAAGGCGTATCTTCAGACTGGTCAGCCTGGCAACACGACGGGAAAATCACTTTCCTGCAATTGCCGGAAGGGAGGTATGAATTGAAAGTCCGCAAATACGTCATCAAGGGTCCCTATCCCGAACTCACACTGCCCATCGAAGTCCGCCCTCCCTGGTATAATACCGTATGGGCATGGCTGGTCTATATCACACTCGTCTGGTTTCTCGTACAGGCCGTGCTCCGCTACAACCTGAAGAACCTGCATAAGGAAGAACAGGAAAAAGCCGAAGCCGAACGGCAAGCCGAGCAACAGCAGATGCAGGTCATAAAAAACCGGATGCTCGAAGCCGAACTGCAAAACAAGAACAACGAACTGACACTTCAGACAACAGCCCTCGTCAAACGCAACCAGGCCATCCAAAGCCTGTTGGAAGAACTGGAAAAACAAAAAGAAACGCTAGGCGAACGTTATCCGAACAAACTCTACATCCGCATGAAGACTCTGATGGAAGAGACTTTGAACAACCAGGCGGACTGGGTACTGTTCGAAAGCTATTTCAACAGCACGCACCAAAATTTCATGGACCGCCTCAGACAGCGATACAGCGATCTCACGACAGGCGATCTTCGCATCTGTTGCTTGCTCCGCATGAATCTCTCCACAAAGGAAATAGCATCCCTCATGAACGTATCCGTACGGGCAATAGAGCTGCGCCGATACCGTCTAAGGAAGCGTTTGGAGCTGGAAGGAGATACGAATCTCGTCGATTTCCTAATGAATTTCTGAAAATATTTTCTCAGATTTTCACATCTTATATACTATTACATATCAGATAATTAAATGCATCATAAAAAGACATGAGAAAGTAATGTTGTAGTATTTCTTTCTACTCAAAGCACTTGCGCAAGCCATGTAGTAGTCCTTTCTTTGTACGCTCCTGCGGATTATCCTTTCTTTGCGATCAAAATCTAATTTTCATACATGATGAAACACGAACTGGAAGATCAATTAAAGGCGTTCGAGAAGAAAGGTATCGACCGCCGCCACTTTTTCAAACTGATGGCAATGGCCGGTTTACTGACTGCTGCAAGTACCCAAAAGGCAAAAGCATTTTCAAGCAAAGCCAAAGGTAAAATTGTAATTATCGGCGGAGGTGCTGCCGGTATCAGTATGGCTGCCCGTTTAAAGAGTTGGCTGGACAAGCCGGATATCACTTTGATCGATCCCAGTGACCGTCAGTTTTATCAGCCGGGTTTCACCTTAATCGCATCGGGTGTATATCAACCGGATGACGTCTGGAGAAAGCAGGAGGACTGCATACCCAGTGACATCAAATGGATTAAAGATTCTGTTGCTGCCGTCGATCCCGTATGGAATCAGGTAACGACCAAAAATAACGGAAAGATCGCCTACGACTTCCTGGTCCTGACTCCCGGAATCCAAATCAACTGGGAAAAGGTAGAAGGTATCACGCAAGCGACACTTGGACAAGGGAACGCCCACAGCATCTATGATTTCGAAGGTGCACAAAAGACTTGGAAAGCCATACAGGAATTCTCCAAGACGGGTGGACGTGGAATCTACACTGATACTTATACCAAGCACAAATGCGGAGGTGCTCCCAAGAAAATCTGCTTGTTGACAGAACACTATACCCGCAAACAGGGTACACGCGAAACGGTGGATCTGAATTTTTACACAGCATCCAAAGAGCTGTATGATGTCCCGTTTTTCACTCCCCGCTTGTTGGAAATCTACAAAGAGCGTAACATTCCTATCAACCTGAATGTACGAGTGAAAGGTGTGGATACGGCTGCCAAACAGGTTCATTTCGAGAAGATCGAAACAGTGGGCGATCAGAAAGTCTACACTCCGTTTGTAGAAGATTATGATTTTCTGCATTTCACGCCGCCGATGTCGGCCCCCGATTTTGTAAGAGAAGCCGGACTGGGCTGGACGGAAGGTAAACTGGCTGCCGATGCCTGGGTTATGGTAGACAAAGAGACACTGGTACACAAAACATATCCGAATATCGTTTCCCTAGGAGACGTAGCCGGAATCCCGACCAGCAAAACATCCGCTGCAATCCGCAAGCAAGTGCCGATCGCAGCCAAGAACCTGATCTCGCTGATGGAAGGCAAAGAACCGGCAGAGAAATACGACGGATATGCCGCCTGCCCGATCGTGACGGACTACGGACATGTTCTCTTGTGTGAGTTCAACTATAAGAAAGAGGCGCAAAACTCGTTCCCGTTCACGTTGCTGGACACATCGAAAGAGCAATGGGCCGCATGGCTGTTGAAGGTTTATTTCCTGAAACCCATGTATTTCTACGGAATGTTGAACGGCTGGGCATGATAACTTAAAACAACTCCCTATAATAAAAATGCCAAACTGAAAATCCCCCGGCTCGCTTGTAAGAGTACGGGGGGATTTTATTTCCTTCCGGTTCTATCTCTTATGCTTGACCAACATCAACACGGGATTCGACTCTTCGTCCAAACCGGCCGCAATCTCTTTCAACCCGCCTTTCAACTCACCTTTCCCGTAGGCCTCGACCAACCGGTCGGCAGAAAGAATCTCATAGGCGGCCACTTCCTCGTTTCCGAGACGGGATATCAAGTCCACCCTTTTCCGGGTCGTATAATTAGCATTGAGCACTATCGGCTTGAATACAGCCTTTTCACGGCTGTCGTACATCAAGTCCGTAGTCGGGAAACCCCTTCCTTTTTCAAAATTAAACTCTTTTCCAATGGTTTGCATGAAACAATAACGACCAGTGTTCACCCCCATCGTAAGGAACATATCCGGATTTTCCGCCGGCTTTTTTACGATGAACGGGATTAATTTGTCTTTTCCGGGAATATAGCGATACACCGTATCGGAAGAGGTATCGGCAAGCAGCCAGTTTCCCTGGTCAGGCGTGATAGAGCGAACGGAAGCGACAGCAACCATATCCCCCTTTTGAACAAACGGAGCCTTGATAATGTCAAAAGGAAGCGGAATTGCCCGGGTGACACTTCCGTCCTGCTTCGATATGAGTGCATGGTAAAACTCCTTATCCCTTTTCTGCCCGTCCTTATAAGAAGCAGACATATCGTAGCAGATCAGATTGTCGGCGTCATAATCGAACACATCCAGATACTGCGCGCCCTCGGCATGCTGGAAACTCCGCTTGAAATTCCCTTGCAAGTCATAGACGAATATCTTCTTGTTCGAAGCACTATTGACAAACATCTCGTCTTTTTCCTCATCCAGGATGATCCCGTTGATAAAAGCATACTCCTCGGCTCCCTGTCCCTTCCGATTGATTTTCCTGACCGCCTTGCCTGTCTTTCTGTCAAAAACGAAGATATTGCCATCGTTGAGCAGATTCGTCACCAGCACGAACCGCTTTCCTATCGCCTTGACACTGCCTTGGGTGATAAACTCGTCGTTCGTTTCCAACGGGATGTATTCCACATCCAAAAAGTCTTGAACAACCCATTCCTTTTCCGGATAATCGGCTTTTACATCAAGAGTCATAAGTGCCTCGACCGTTTCCTGCTGCTTACAGCCGAACATTCCCATGAGAGATAAGAGGGTAAGCGTCCCAATCGTTATTCTTTTTTTCATTGCAAATTGAAATTATATTTCATTATTCATTTGTTGGTGACACTTTGCACCGCTACTTCCTTCCTTTTGTCTTGATTGCATGCCACGACAAGAATCAAAACGACAAGGAAGGTTCCATATTGAACTATCTTATTCAGACTCAATCACAATCTATACGCACAAATGTAATCATTAATTGTGGAATATGGTCTGACACATACTTCTTTTATCAACGACTTCATTACAAAAAACGAATACCTGATGGACCTTAACTGTACCTGTGTTTTAACAATTACCGCCACTCCGATTTCACCAAGGCAAACAAACGGTGCAGTCAATGTCTCAATATAAACCATTCATTGCAAGCAGATTACAGAGGTTTTTCGTTCATTGCGTTTCAATCCTACATCTTAGAATAAATATATTAATAATATATATATATATAAACTCATTTCCTTGTGCCCTTTTAAACCGGCATAGAAAAAGACACGACAGGAACGAGAAAAATCCCTTCTTTCGCATCCGGAAGTCCGGTCTTTTACCTCCCGAACTTCTTGGTTTGACACGTCAAAGTCCCTTGTTTCGTACACAGAAGTCCCTTGTTTCAAGGCTCACCTTGATATTGCACGATCATCCTCACCTGCAGCTCCGGGTTTGCCCCCCATCCAGCTGGACAACCGTTATCAGCTGATGCCGACATCGAATCCGGACCGTAAAGGGCCGTCTATACCTGCTACCCGTAACGCCTGACGTCGAATTCATTCCTCCTCCTCATCCCCATCGCTTCATTGCCCTATAAAGATAAGCAATAAATGCTGATATTCAAAATATAATGACATCTATTTCCTACCTCTTCCTACCTGTTTCTGCACCGATCTTCGCCGATCTTCCCGAAACGGTATTCCTGCCTGTAGCGGGGCCTTATCTTCGTACTGTCATCGATAATGAAAAAAAATCCTTCATCTACACAATCCACTATGCAACAAACATATAGATTATTCTCCACAAACTTTCGTTGCCGGTTAGTCCTGCATCTTCCGATAGTAACGAGGACTGTAGCCGGGCAGCAATTCCGGATGGAACACCCAGATCAGGTCTTTCAGCAGGTAATCGGGATGCAAAGGAAATTCCTCATAATAAGGGACAAGTCCCGTATTGCAGGAATAAATCCGGCGGTTCTTAAAGGCATCGAAGTTCTCGTACGGCGCGTATTCGGCACGCAGGTCACCGTAGGTCATGTCTCCGGACTGGTTATACTTAATCAGCCACATATCGGCATGGATAGCCCGGTCGAGTACCGTCTCGAAAGCCAAAGGCGTACTTCCGGCTCCGGGGAGTTCCTTGAAAACATAATCGGCTCCGGCATCGGCATACATATTGGCGATATAGCTATCTCCTGCCGGCATAAACCAGGAAGCGCCGAACTTCTTTTCGGAGATAACGGTCGGGCGAGGCATATCGGCCGTGACCAGCTGTTTCAGATCGAGATAACTCTTTTCCGTTTGCCTGAAAATGGAATCGGCCAACGCTTCCTTACCGAACAGCATCCCGTAGAAACGAATCCATTCGGTACGTCCCAACGGCAGCGATTCCATATAATCGGCTCCCTCGATAATGGGGATTCCCAACTTCTCGACCGGCCCGTAGCCACTATTCTGGAAAGGGGAAACGATCACAAGCTCGGCCCCTTTGTCGATCATCATCTCCACATTAGGGGCGGTCGCCTCTCCCATATCGACAATCCGTCCGGCTTTCAGCCCTTCCCGGATGGCAGGGGTGTCCATATAGCGAGGCTCGCAAACGCCTATGATCCGCCCTGTCTCGCCCAACTGGTCGATAATAGCCGCATGCACGGATGTATAAACCACGACATTCTGTGCCGGAACCTGCACGACCGTTCCTTTCGGAAGGTTTTCGGGAACAGGCCGGTCACGGTCTACCAAAAGAAACCGTTGCAACAGGCGCGTACTATCCCACGGATCACGCACTTCAATAGCCGTATAGCCATCGAAATGATGCACGATAAAACCCTGGGCGTAGCGGATGGTGTCGGAAGTTAATAAATTATTTCCAGCAGAATTTTGTACTTTGGGTTGTATACACGAAACAGCCCAAAGTACAAGAATTACGAAAAAACAAATTCGTTTCAAGTGAATATATTTTTACTTATTAGTCATAAATACAAAATCGGCCGGATAAGGAAGCGTTTCAAACTGAGATTTCAGCTTTCCTTCAGAAGAAAAGACATATACATCACCGTTATTCTTCTTATTACTTTTTCCTACATAGATATCACCTGTTACCGGATCTACCCCGATGCCATTAGGAGAGCTGACTACTGTTCCGTCCGTAATAAAATTATCACTTAGCAATTTTTCATTTTTCAAATCATATTTATAGTACTTCACTTCATTTGCATAATAATCATTAAACATGATATAAGCGATATCATCCGCAACTGTCATTTTATAAGCCTTAATACCTTCAACAGTCTTTACTTCGTCAGTTTTAGCATCAATACGTTGTACAATATACGATTTGTCATCTGAATAGTCGCTCATGCAAATAACATATACATCCCCATCGGAATCTGAATAGATATAATTCGGATTCAATGATACTGTAATCGTTTTTTCAAACTCAAAGCTATTTATGTCGACAACAGAGACTCTAGTACTTTGGCTCGGCCAATTCATACCATCTGTATCAGCTGTATAGATGCGCTCATTAGCAATCGTTATACCATCCGGATTAGGTCCAACTTTTACATAGCCTTCAACAGCCATCGATGCAGTATCGATTTTAGCCACATAACCATCGAATGTTGTCAGATATACCTTACCATTGTAAGCTGCAAACATACGAGGAGGACGTATTGCTCCTTGATCGTCTGTCAAAGTCAGTTGTTTCAGACTTGTGGCATCTGCTGCATCCAAGATTTCAACAGTTTTCGAGCCATACATCGATACATATAGTTTCGAACCATATTTAATCATATGCTGCCCCATATCGCCTAAAGCACGATTGTTTTGCTTCTTAAAAATATCTTCAGTTACCTTCCCTTCTGAGTCTAAATAAGAAATCCCAGCATTGTTTCCTCCATAATCACCGCCATTCAGAATATAAACCCCTGTCACTTCTGTCGGAACCTCTATATCCGGTTCTATCTTATCATCATTACAAGAAGAAAACGCTAATGCAACAGTTGCACAAGCAAAACAAGCAAACCAATAAAAATTCTTTTTCATTTTCAATTACATTAATTGTTTGTTAATCAATATCTAGTCTTAATATATAAAAACAAGTCCTCCTCGGAAAGAACGTCCAGGCATGGGATAGTACTTTACCACATCATAATTTATATTACCTATATTTATAATATCAAATTGTAACCGCAAAGAACAAGATCCAAAAGTAAACGTCCGGTTTAACGAAACAGTCTGTTCTGCATAACGATCTATCAAATTTCTCTCTATATTTTGCGGACTGGCATAACGATCTCCAACCACTGTCAATAAATAAGAAATATTAATCCAAGGCATTTGCAATGCCGCAGAAAAATTTCCCGAATGTTTGGGGGTATAAGGTATTTGATCCCGATAGTTCTTTTCTGTTTCATCTGTTATATCTATCGCATGTTGCCAAGAATAAGACATTTGTCCGGTTAAGGAGATATTTTTCCACAGAGGAACTTCTGTCGATAAATTCACATCAATTCCTCCGATCGAGACCTCTCCCATATTCATCATTTTCCAAATGAACATTGTCGGTATAGCAACGATCTTATCACTCACACGATTGTAATAACCATCTACTGAAACATTCAGATAATTAATAAAAGGCAACAAACCACTCCATGTCATACCTACATTGTATTGAGTCGCCCGTTCCGGCTTCAAATCAGTATTGCCTATCCTCAAATAATATAGATCATTAAAAGTCGGAACACGAAATATATCTTTATAAGAGGCTCGTAAACGGAAGTTATGGTCTGACAGAACTCGCCAAGAAAGACTTACAGCAGGAGATAATCGTTTACGATCAGACGGTCTGTCTCCTCTCTCTACATTCTCGGTTATATATGTTCCTAACAAACTGGTAGTAGCAGTCAGTCTCGGATCTTTATACTGGATAGCCAAAGCCGTCAAAGACGTATATCGTTTTGGGAACGGGCATTCTGGAATTGTATTATCCAATGAATTAATGAAATAATCTTCAGCTACAGCCAAAGAAAGATGATCAGCCAAAGAATATAGCCCCGAAATAGAAAGATAATATTCCTTTTGTGTATATCGATCATCCTGTCGTCCCGATTCATATTTATTATCAACATCCAAATGGCGCATCCACGAATAATTATATTTAGCCTGTGCCTGGAAAGTAAATTTTTCAGTTATATGATTCTCATAATGAATCTGTGCAAAAGCATTCCTATCCCACAAACGTTCACCCGAATAATCATTATAAAATATTACAGATCCGGGCAATCCTCTATGGGAGTCAAAATAATATCCTTTCATCGATAATGTACCGAACTTCCCTAAATCACCTGTAAAATTCAATTCCGTACGCCACGATTCGATATCACTGTTGTATCTCTTCTTCTTTTCTATCAAATTACCATTCACCAACGTAAATGGATAATTCCCATCCGCTCGTAAATAATCGCCGTGCCAAGAAGTATACCACTTTTTCCCCAGCTTCTGCTCATACCGTAAATAAGGATTTACCAAACCAAACGAACCGGCTTTTACTTGTGCTTTCAGATGGTACGAACGATCAGTGAATACGGGCCGACTTGTCTTTATGCTCAACGCCCCTGCCGAAGCGTACATCCGTGCCGTCTGGAAGATATCGTCGGCCTGACCGATCGACAGGGAGATCATATCGACATTGTCCAGTGAAAAGCGACTGATATCCACCTGGCCGCTCTGTGCATCCGTGACCGTCACCCCGTCATAGCAGACAGCCGTATGTTTGGCACCGAGGCTGCGGACGGAAACGGTTTTCAAACCTCCTATACCTCCGTAATCCTGTACGGTCACACCGGAAAAGCGTTTTACGGCTTCCGACAAGTCCTGCACACCGAGCCGTTCGATCCCAGCCTTGTCCATCACCTGAAGCGGTGTACTCTCACGGGTGGTGGAAGGGCGTACCTTTCCTAACACCTCGACACCCGAAAGCTGGTGATAGGTCGTCGTGTCTACCTGCGCATACAAAGCGGCAAACGGAAATAGCCAGGCACATAACAGGCCCGACAATCGTTTTACAAATATATTCTGCATACCTTTTCGATTCATCAGTTCCTTTACCCGAGGAACCGGATACCGAATAATGGCAGGTTTTCTGGCTTGTTCCCCCCTTTTCAATTGATAATTGATAATGGACAATTACCAACTAACGGCAGCCTTCCCGGTGTTCAAATTGTCAATTCTCAATTGAACCACCAGTGGCAACAAGATTTGCCGGGGTTTCAGAACTTACAGCTACGGGTACAGCTCCGGACTTTCACCGGATTCCCTTTTACTAACCGTCAGCGGAAGCAAATACGGTTACACCATAATCCGATTGCAAAGGTAGAAAAAACAGATGAGTAATCCTTTTTATTTAACAAAGTAAAACATTTCATCTGTTTTTCGCCAACAAAACGGCATATCATGCTTAGAATCTTCTATCTCTATGGTTTACAAAATAAGCTATTCCTACTATTTTGGTTCATTTCAGAACTCGATTGGTTCATTTTAGAAGAGGTTGAAATTAGTTGAATATTTAACTAAGTACAAAAAGACTCAAAAAGTAATATTTCCGGTTTTCGGAAATTCATAATTCGTAATATTGCAGCTGAAGATTTGAATAGGATTAAGGAAAAAAGAGATTGTATGGGAGAAATAAAAGGTTATATCTCACAGGTTATCGGTCCGGTCGTGGACATTCATTTCGATAATGGCAAGGAAGAAAAGATAACACTTCCCCGCATTCACGATGCAATGGAGATAACCCGCCCCAATGGAAAAATCCTGATTGTGGAAGTCCAACAGCATATTGGGGAAAACACGGTCCGTACCGTAGCGATGGATACGACAGACGGACTGAAGAGAGGAATGGAAGCCATTTCGCACGGTTCGCCCATCACGATGCCGGTCGGCGACCAGGTAAAAGGGCGTTTGATGAACGTAACGGGGAATCCCATTGACGGAATGACCGAACTCGACAAGAAAGGGGCTCTTCCGATCCATCGTGAACCGCCCAAGTTCGAAGACCTGACCACCAGCCGTGAAGTCTTATACACCGGTATCAAGGTGATCGACCTGCTCGAACCTTACTCCAAAGGAGGCAAGATCGGTCTGTTCGGGGGAGCTGGCGTAGGAAAGACGGTCCTGATCATGGAGTTGATCAACAACATCGCGAAGAAGAACAACGGATTCTCCGTCTTTGCTGGTGTGGGTGAACGTACACGCGAAGGAAACGATCTGCTGCGCGAGATGATCCAATCCGGAGTCATCCGCTACGGCGAAGAATTCAAGAAAAGCATGGAGGCAGGTCATTGGGATTTGTCCAAGATCGATTATGATGAACTGGCCAAGTCGCAGGCGACACTGGTCTTCGGCCAGATGAACGAACCGCCGGGAGCCCGCTCTTCGGTAGCCCTTTCAGGACTGACGATCGCCGAGTCTTTTCGTGACCTGGCGGCAGAGGGGGAAACAAAAGACATCCTTTTCTTTATCGACAATATCTTCCGGTTCACACAGGCCGGTTCGGAAGTATCCGCCCTGCTGGGACGTATGCCGTCCGCCGTCGGTTACCAGCCGACACTGGCCACCGAGATGGGAGCCATGCAGGAACGCATCACTTCCACTAAGAAAGGTTCCATCACTTCCGTTCAGGCAGTTTATGTGCCAGCAGACGACCTGACGGACCCGGCTCCGGCAACGACCTTTACACATCTGGATGCCACCACGGTATTGAGCCGTAAGATCACCGAACTCGGTATCTATCCGGCCGTCGACCCGTTGGAATCCACTTCGCGCATCCTGGACCCGTTGATCGTGGGCAAAGAGCATTACGAAACGGCACAGCGTGTGAAACAAATCCTCCAACGCAACAAGGAACTGCAAGACATCATCTCGATCCTCGGCATGGAAGAACTTTCCGACGAAGACCGCCTGACCGTCAACCGCGCTCGCCGTGTACAGCGTTTCCTTTCACAGCCGTTCTCCGTGGCGGAACAATTCACCGGTGTACCGGGCGTCATGGTCTCCATCGAAGATACGATCCGAGGATTCAAGATGATCATGGACGGAGAGACGGACGATATCCCCGAACAGGCTTTCTTGAACGTAGGCACGATCGAGGACGTGATGGAAAAAGCAAAGCGATTGGCTGAACAAGCAAATTAAAAATGGATATGAGATTGGAAATTGTATCACCGGACGGCATTCTTTTCGAAGGCGAAGCAGAGCGTGTTTCCTTTCCGGGCACGGCCGGTTCATTTGATATCCTCCCCCATCATGCCCCGCTGATAGCCGCCCTCCGACAGGGAACCATCCAATATGAACACGATGGCAAAAAAGGCGAACAGGCTATCAAGAGCGGATTCGTAGAGGTTAAGGATGATTACATATCTGTTTGCATCGAATAAATAAAAGTATATACGACGACATGACTGGATGGTTAAAATTAAAGCTGATGGGATTGATTACATTTATCAATGCAGCCATCGGTGTGACGTTAGGAGGATTATTATACACGATCTGGCCGGATCATTATTTCAAATGGTATCCTTCCATTCCGATCTTTTACTGGGTGATGGCAATTGTGATGACCTATATACTTGACCGGAAGAAAAGAAAAAACGGCGATGTGACGATTACCGCTTTCATGGTAGTCCGTTTCTGCAAGTTCACCCTTGCCGTTGTTTTCCTGTGGCTTTATGCCGCACTGGTCAGAGAAAATTTGAGAATGTTCGGCTTCACCCTGATGCTTTTCTATTTTATCTATTTGGGATTGGAAACGTATACGGTTTATCTGTTCGAGAAGAAAAGAATGAAAAGAGAGAAAAAGGAAAATGATGAACAATATCAAAAATAACAGGTTGATATGGATAGTATTGCTGATGTGGCTCTGTTTTCTGGCCCCGGCTCATGCTGATTCCAAAGAGGAAGGCATCGATGTCCAGGATATTGTCTTTTCGCATATCCAAGACGCTTACACCTGGCATATTACCGAATGGAACGGAAAGGAGATCGCCATCTCTCTGCCGATATTGGTCAAAAGTGAAGAGCGTGGATGGGACATGTTCCTCTCCCACCATTTACATCACGGCCAAGCGCATCACAACTATTATATCGCTACAGAAGGCGAACACGCCGGCAAGGTGGTGGAAAAGAACAGCCGCGGAGAAGAGGTGCGCCCGGTCGACTTGTCGCTGACCAAGAATGTTTGCGGCCTGTTCCTGAGTTGCGGCATCCTGCTGTTCGTAGTTCTACGGACCGCCCATTGGTACAAGAAACATCCGAACCAGGTTCCGAGCGGGTTTACCGGCCTGATGGAAATGATTATTTCCTACATACAGGACGGCGTCATCAAGGAGTCGATCGGCAAAGAAGAGTACAGGCCGTTTTCCTCTTATCTGCTGACGGTCTTCTTCTTTATCCTGATCAACAATCTGATCGGAATCATCCCGGTCTTTCCGGGAGGGGCCAACATCACCGGCAACATTGCGGTCACGGCCGTCTTGGCGGGATGTACGTTTATCGCTGTCAACCTGTTTGCGACAAAGGAATATTGGAAAGAGATATTTTGGCCGAAAGCACCGATCTATCTGAAACTGCCATTGCCAATCATGCCTTTTGTCGAGTTTTTCGGCGTATTCACCAAGCCGTTCGCTCTGATGATCCGTCTGTTTGCCAATATCATGGCAGGACATACGATCATCCTCGCCCTCACCTGCCTGATCTTTATCACGGTATCGATGGGGTTGTTGGTGAATTTCGGAATGACGATCGTTTCGGTGCTGTTCTGCGCGTTCATGAACTGTCTGGAATTGCTGGTGGCTTGTCTGCAAGCATATATATTCACATTATTGTCAGCCAATTATATAGGTTTGGCTAAGGTTAAAGATTAAATATATTAGGTTACTAATTTAAAGTTTAAAGCACAATGTTATCGACTATTTTATTACAAGCAGCTGCCGGAATGGGCATAGCGAAGATGGGAGCAACAATCGGAGCGGGATTTGCCGCTATCGGTGCAGGTATAGGTATCGGTCTGATCGGAAAAGGAGCTGTCGAAGCAATCGGCCGCCAGCCTTCTGCAGCGGGCGAGATCCGTACCTCGATGTTGATCATGGGAGCTCTGGTTGAAGGTGTGGCGTTGTTTGCCATCGTGGTATGTTTCCTGGCTTTGTTCCAATAAAAAGTAACAGGTTATGTCATTATTAACACCGGATTCGGGACTTCTGTTCTGGATGATCGTTTCATTCGGGATTGTCTTTGTCATCCTTTCCAAATACGGATTTCCTGTCATCATCAAGGCAGTGGAACAACGGAAAGCCTACATCGACAACTCTCTTGAAACGGCTCGCCAGGCGAATGAACAGCTTGCCAATATCCAGGCCGAAGGGGCCCGGATACTTGCCGAAGCAAAGGAAAAACAGAATGCCATCCTGAAAGAAGCATTTGCCGAAAAGGAACAAATCATCGACGAAGCTCACCGGAAAGCTGCCGCCGAAACTCGTTTGCAGGTGGAAGAGGCAGCCCGACGTATCCGCGAAGAGAAGGAGAAAGCAATCCGCGAGGTCCGTTCCGAGATTGCCGACCTTTCGATCGCCATAGCAGAGAAGGTGATGAAAGAAAAGATCAGCCGCGACAAGGAACAACAACAAATCATCGACCGGCTGTTGGATGAGGTATCGTTTTGTAAATCGTAACGTATGGATATAGGAACAATCTCTTCCCGGTATGCGAAAGCCCTTTTCTCCTTAGCGAAGGAGAAAGGACTGGAAACGCGGGTATACGATGATATGAAGATGCTGGCAGACAGCTTCTCGCTCGAACCCGGACTGCGGGTCGCCCTTGGCAATCCGATCCTCCCGGCAGAGGAAAAGCTCAAGCTGCTGACAGCGGCAGGCGGCATAGAGGTCTCCGACTTGTATGAACGTTTCATGCACCTCGTACTGGAACATAAACGGGAAAGCCTCCTGCTCTTCATGGCGCATATCTATATCCACCTGTACCGGAAAGACAAACGCATCACCCGCGTGCAGTTCAGTACCGCAGTTCCGGTAAGCGAGGAAGTGAAAGTACATCTCCAGAACAAGCTGAAGGAAGAGACAGGCAGCACCATCGAATTCTCCGGCATTGTACAACCGGAGCTGATCGGCGGTTTTCGCCTGCGTATCGGGAACTACCGGATAGATGCCAGCTATGCGACACAGCTACGGGATATCCGTAGCCGGTTACTCGAAAACAGATAAAAACAGAAAGAAGTATGACAGATCAGATAAAAGTGAGTGAAGTTTCCGCCATCCTGCGCCAGCAATTGGAAGGGATCAGTACCGGTATCCGGACGGAAGAAGTAGGTACGGTGCTCCAGGTGAGCGATGGCGTAGCCCGGATTTACGGTCTCGACAATGCCGAGGCTAACGAACTCCTGCAGTTCGACAACGGGATGGAAGCGATCGTGATGAACCTGGAAGAGGACAACGTGGGAGCTGTCCTGCTGGGACCAACAGACCAGGTAAAGGAAGGCGACATCGTCAAACGCACAGGACGTATTGCCTCCATCAATGTCAGCGAAGGTATGATCGGACGTGTGATCGACCCGCTCGGAAACCCTATCGACGGAAAAGGGGAAATCACGGGAGAAACCTGTGAGATGCCACTCGAACGCAAGGCGCCGGGGGTTATCTTCCGCCAGCCCGTCAATGAACCGTTACAGACCGGTATCAAGGCTGTCGATGCAATGATCCCGATCGGACGCGGACAGCGCGAACTGATCATCGGAGACCGCCAGACCGGAAAGACCTCCATCGCCATCGATACGATCATCAACCAACGCAGCAGCTACGAAGCCGGAAATCCGGTCTACTGCATCTATGTAGCAATCGGACAGAAGGGTTCTACCGTCGCCTCGCTTGTCAACACGTTGCAAGAAAAAGGCGCGATGGACTATACGATCGTTGTCAGCGCGACAGCATCCGATCCGGCAGCCATGCAATATTTCGCTCCTTTTGCGGGTGCCGCCATCGGTGAATATTTCCGGGACAGCGGACGTCATGCTTTGGTCGTCTACGACGATCTTTCGAAACAGGCAGTCGCCTATCGAGAGGTCTCCCTGATCCTACGCCGTCCTTCCGGACGCGAGGCATATCCGGGAGATATCTTCTACCTGCATTCCCGTCTGCTCGAACGAGCTGCCAAGATCATCAATCAGCCCGAAGTGGCCCGGCAGATGAACGACCTGCCGGACAGCATGAAGGACAAGGTAAAAGGCGGCGGTTCCCTGACTGCCCTGCCGATCATCGAAACCCAGGCGGGTGACGTGTCAGCCTACATCCCTACGAACGTCATTTCCATTACCGACGGGCAGATCTTCCTCGAAACTGACCTCTTCAACCAAGGAAACCGTCCGGCTATCAACGTCGGTATCTCGGTATCTCGTGTAGGAGGTAACGCCCAGCTAAAGGCGATGAAGAAGGTGGCTGGAACGCTGAAGATCGACCAGGCACAGTTTCGCGAACTGGAATCGTTTTCCAAATTCGGCGGTGAGATGGATGCCGTTACGGCTTTCACAATCGACAAAGGACAAAAGAACACGCAACTGCTGATACAGCCCCAATACAGCCCGATGCCTGTAGAAGACCAGATCGCCATCCTCTACTGCGGTACACAGGGATTGCTGAAAGGAGTCCCGTTGGATAAAGTGCACGACTTCGAAAAGGAATTCCTGCACGAACTGCATACATCACACCAGCACGACGTACTGGACATCCTGAAAACCGGAACTATCAACGACGATATCCGGAAGAAACTGGAAGAAACAGCAAAACAACTGACAATGAACAATTGACAATGGACAATTACAACAAGCGACACCTAATTGTCAATTAAAAAAAGGGATTATGGCATCATTAAAAGAAATAAAAGTTCGGATCGCGTCTATCCGGAGTACGCAAAAGATCACCGCAGCCATGAAAATGGTATCTTCAGCGAAGCTCCATCATACCCAGACGCTAACCGAACACACACTCCTTTATGCAAACAAACTTTCCGCCATCTTAAACGGTCTTTTAGATGCGGAATGCGACTTGGAATCACCTTACACTGAAAAGCGTGAGGTGAAACAGGTCGCTATCGCCGTTTTCTCATCCAGCAGCGGACTATGCGGCACGTTCAATGCCAACGTATGGAAAGAGCTATCTGCCCGTTTGCACGAATTAGAAGCACAACACACCGCCGTCTGCCTCTACCCCATCGGGAAAAAGATTGCCGACGAATTGCACAAGGCTGGCTATACGACTGAAGACGATTTCCTGCATTTAGGAGAGAAACCTTCGTACGAAGAGGCTGTCCGCCTCGCCGGAAAACTGATGGAGCTCTTTTCTTCGGGTAAGGCCGATCGAGTGGAGCTGCTTTACCATCATTTCAAGAATATGGCCACACAAGTATTGACCCATAAAGTCTATCTGCCGGTCACCCTGCCACAGGCCTCGGTTGAAAACACCGTCCCGACAACCGATTACATCCTGGAACCGTCGCCGGAAAGCCTTCAGGCATTGCTTTTTCCGAAGCTGCTCAACCTAACGATTTACACGACATTACTCGACACAACGACATCCGAGCATGCCGCCCGCATGATGGCGATGCAAACGGCCAACGACAATGCTAATGACCTGATTCAGGAACTAACCCTGCAATACAACAAAACCCGCCAGCAGGCTATCACCAACGAGCTGTTGGATATTATGGGAGGACAGTAAAAAAAACGTCCGGCTATGCGCTTAAAAAACACGAAACTCCGGCGAATCACTTCGACGGAGCTTCTTACTTTAATTACTATTGAACAATATTCTAACAACGAATAACAATACTATTTATGTATAGAAAAATAAGTAGCAGCAAAGTCGCCTGACAATAAATCAATATTGCCGGAAAACTTTGTGCCACAACACAAGCAAAGTTTTTCCATCTTTTTACTATTTATGAAGTTAGAAACATTTTCGAACCATTCTCCTACCCCACGAGGAAAGAATAGCCTTTAATGAACGGCAGGTCTTCTGACTGACTCCCATCCCGAAGCCTTCCCGGTTTATAACCATAAGCCAGTGGCAAAAGTAGTTTTCAGGATGTTGAAACGGAGCTTCACAGCAGCGGGACTGTCCGGGATTTTCACCCGATTCCCTTTTAATCCGTATCATCTGATTTGATCATACGAAACCGATCCGAAGACAAAATTAGACAAAAAAAGCATAGCGTGTATCTCTTTTCCAAGTTATTTTTTCACGTTAACACTTCCTTCAGAAGTTTTCCACATTATACACGAAAAGTTGAAAAAGATATACACTTTTGGACAACATTAAAACATGATAGCCATTTAAAGTTTTCCAATTACTCAAAATATATAATTGTATATCAGCGAATTGACATATTTTAACTGCATAAAAGTTTTCCAAAAAGTTTACCATATTGTTATACTATATACTTTTGCAACTACAAAATTCACAAACCTCAATAATAAATTTATCATGATTCAGACAGTTATTAAACGTGATGGACGTATCGTTGGATTCAACGAAGAAAAGATAGCAACAGCTATCCGCAAAGCGATGTTGCACACAGAAAACGGGGAAGACCGGGAGCTGGTTCGCCAGATCACGGATCATATTTCTTTCAAAGGCGACTCGCAAATGACTGTCGAAGCCATCCAAGACGCTGTCGAGTTGGAACTGATGAACAGTAGCCGCAAAGACGTTGCACAAAAATACATAGCTTACCGCAACCAGCGCAGCATCGCCCGCAAAGCCAAGACACGCGATATGTTCCTGGAGATCATCAATATCAAATCCAACGACATCACCCGCGAGAATGCCAATATGAATGCCGACACGCCTGCCGGCATGATGATGAAGTTCTCCAGCGAAACGACCAAGCCGTTCGTCGACGATTACTTGTTGAGCGAAGAGGTCAAGGAGGCGGTAGAAAACAACTATCTGCATATCCATGATAAAGACTATTATCCGACCAAGAGCCTCACATGCGTACAACATCCGTTGGACCACATCCTGAAATACGGTTTTTCAGCCGGACATGGCGAATCACGCCCGGCAAAGCGTATCGAAACAGCCAGTATTTTAGGCTGTATCTCGCTCGAAACAGCCCAGAACGAAATGCATGGTGGTCAGGCGATCCCGGCATTCGATTTCTATCTGGCTCCTTACGTGCGCAATAGTTTTATCGAAGAAATCAAGAACCTGGAAGAACTGAACGGACAGAATTATTCACATCTCTACCAGCAGAAACTGGATGACTATGTGAATCGTCCGCTCGAAGGATTGAGTGGCGACGAACGTATCATCCAACATGCCGTCAATAAAACTGTCAGCCGCGTGCATCAATCGATGGAAGCCTTTATCCACAATATGAACACCATCCATTCTCGTGGAGGCAACCAAGTAGTATTCAGTTCCATCAATTACGGAACGGACACTTCTGCTGAAGGACGCTGTATCATTCGCGAGATATTGAAAAGCACATATCGCGGAGTCGGCAATGGCGAAACGGCCATCTTCCCGATTCAGATATGGAAAAAGAAACGCGGGGTAAGCTATCTGCCGGAAGACCGTAACTACGACCTTTACCAGCTTGCCTGCAAGGTTACAGCTCGCCGTTTCTTCCCGAACTTCCTCAACCTCGACGCGACATTCAACCAGAGCGAAGACTGGCGTGCCGATGATCCGCAACGTTATATGCACGAAGTTGCGACCATGGGATGCCGCACGCGTGTATTCGAGAACCGCTTCGGTCCGAAAACATCTATCGGCCGCGGTAACCTCTCTTTCTCGACAATCAATATCGTACGCCTCGCTATCGAATGCATGCACATTGAAAACAAGGAAGAACGGATCGCCCAATTCTTTGCCAAGCTCGACCACATGCTGGATATAACCGCCCGCCAACTACACGAGCGCATGGAATTCCAAAAAACGGCATATGCCAAACAGTTCCCGTTGCTGATGTCATCTCTTTGGCTGGGTAGCGAGAAATTGAAACCGAACGACACGATCGCACCCGTTATCAATCAGGGTACATTGGGGATCGGTTTTATCGGCCTGGCAGAATGCCTGGTCGCCCTCACCGGCAAACACCACGGCGAAGATGCGGCTTCGCAGGAGTTAGGCCTGAAGATCGTCAGCTATATCCGTAACAGGGCCAATCAGTTTTCAGAGGAATACCAGCATAATTACAGCGTACTGGCAACACCGGCCGAAGGCTTGTCGGGCAAATTTACCCGTCGTGACCGTAAGAAATTCGGTTCGTTGCCCGGTATCACGGACCGCGACTACTATACAAACTCCAACCATGTACCCGTTTATTACAAATGTAGCGCCCGCCACAAGGCAGAAGTGGAGGCTCCCTATCACGAGATGACACGCGGAGGCCATATCTTCTATGTCGAAATGGATGGAGACGCGACCCATAACCCGGAAGTGATCATGCAAGTTGTCGATATGATGGACCGTTATAATATTGGCTACGGTTCCGTCAACCACAATCGTAACCGCTGCCTCGACTGCGGCTACGAAAATGCGGAAACCCATTTGGAGAAATGTCCGAAATGCGGCAGCACCCATCTCGACAAACTACAGCGCATCACCGGTTACCTGGTCGGTACGACAGATCGCTGGAACAAAGCGAAACTGGCAGAACTGAACGACAGGGTCGTCCATAATTAAAAATTGAAGATTGCGAGAGATATAAACAGTTATATTATAAACCAAGAATTGAAGCTTATAAGTCAAGCATTTTATTTTTCAATTCTTAATTTTCAAATTCCAAAGTGCTTTCCATCATTGATATCATAGAAGATACAACTGTCGACGGTCCGGGATTCCGGACCGCGATCTATGCGGCAGGTTGTCCGAACGCTTGTCCTGGCTGTCATAATCCCGAATCGTGGGACATAAAAAAGGGGAAACAAATATCGACGGAAGAGATTCTAACGAAGGTCTTGGCAGACGACTTTGCCAACGTGACCTTCAGCGGCGGCGACCCCATGTTCCAACCGGAAGGTTTCACCAAGCTGGCACAGGCGATCAAAGAAAAAAGCCGGAAAAACATCTGGTGTTATACCGGCTATACTTTCGAACGTCTTCTGGACAATCCGAAACAGGCAGAGCTGCTCAAATACATCGACGTCTTGGTAGATGGTAAATTCAAACAAGCCCTACGCGATGAAAGCCTTCTTTTCCGTGGCAGCAGCAACCAACGCCTGATCGATGTCAAAGCTTCCCTAAAAGCCAACAAGACTGTCTTGTTGGAACTGAATTATGATTTATGAATCTTTTATAACTCATAAATCATAATTCATGAATCTCCTTACCATTCAATGAACTTACCACGCTGCCTGCGTTTTTCAAGTTCTTCTTCAAGATAACGCTGGCGGTCTTTGGCAATGTAGCGACGAGCGAAGATATTCGGAACGGCAACACCTAAAGAGATACACAGGATAATTAAAGCCGAATTGATCCCGTTAGCAAAAGCATTGGTCACTTCACCAATCACCCCGTGCAGGTTGATAAAAGCAAACAACGAACGATACATCAGTACTCCCGGAATCATCGGGATAACAGACGGGATCGTTAACACATGATTGGGGACATCGAACCAATGAACCGCCTTTACCGCAATCAGACTCACGACAAAACTTCCCATAAACGAACCGATCACCGGACCATATCCCAACTCAAAATTCACAAAATTACGGGTACACACTGCAATGATCCCCCCTAAAGCCACAACCCACAACAAACGTCGCTGGATATTGAAAATCATTGAAAAACCCATCGCTGCAATAGCCGCTGCAATGGCATAAATATAATAAGGATCGTGCGGCACCATGCTCAATTCACTGAACTTATGGTCGATCTCTATATCGTTCATTACCAACACCCGCATGGCAAAAGCAATCCCGAACGTCATCGCTCCGACCATCATCATCGTATTGGCCGCCCGCGTAATCCCGACAAGCAAATGATTGTCAATCATGTCATCCACAAAATTGATTAACGGTACTCCCGGCACGATAAACAGAGCACAAGCCAGCAACGGATGGTAAGGCGTGGATGACAGCCCCGAAAAAGAAGAAGCATACGCCAGACAAGTCGCCACAAACGCCGCAATCGCAATACTCATATACACATTTATCCCGAACTCGATACAACGCGCTCGGACACGGAATCCGACAAATGCACAAATAGAAGCGAACAAAAACGCGATCCAGTCACAGCCGAACAACTTACAGAAACCGCCACAAGCAAACCCGGCACCGATTGCCACCAGGTAAGGCATATAGTTACGAGGTTTACGCGCAATCCGCTCAAGCTCTTCCTCATACTGGTCCAACGAATAGTCTTGTTCAATCGCCTTCCATGACAGATGGCTGACCTCCGTAATGGTCGTCATATTGATACCATGCTTCTCACACTTCTGAAATTTTGAAAAGGAATGTGTCTCGTCGCTCACATTCACCATAATCATCGTCCATCTGATATCCAGATGAAGCTTTTCTTCAGGAATCCCCATAAAAGCAGCCACACGCTTCATGTTCCGTTCGATGCGGTTCGTATCCGCGGCACTCTCCATCAGCAATTTTCCCGTACGGAGTAATAAGTCCAGTTTTCTCCGTAACAACAAGACCTCCCGGTCTGTCAAAGTCTCTTTTTCCATCCTTTTTGTCTTTTCTCTATTAAATGCGGGCACAAAAGTAAGAAGGCTGACTTTCACAAGCAAGCCTTCCTCTAATCAATTCTATTGATTCTGTCGAATGATTCTTTTGTTCACCATGTTAGTTATTTATAATTTTCAAATCGACGTCCTTGATTTACAAAGGCATATTGCCATGTTTCTTTGGCGGATTGCTCTGGCTCTTATTTTTTGCCATTTCAAGCGCCTGTATCAACTTGTAACGTGTCTGACGGGGCATGATGATCTCATCGATAAATCCTAATTCGGCTGCTCGATAAGGATTCGAGAACTGTTCATTGTATGCCTTCATAGCCTGTGCTTTTTCTTCTCCTTCCGCTTTCCGGTACAGGATATTGACAGCCCCTTCGGCTCCCATCACTGCGATTTCCGCCATCGGGTAAGCCAAGTTGATGTCGGCGCCGATCGGTTTGCTCGACATCACGATATAAGCGCCGCCGTAAGCTTTACGCGTAATCAACGTAATTTTGGGAACTGTCGCCTCGGCATAAGCGTAAACGATCTTCGCCCCGTGGCGGATAATCCCGTCATGCTCCTGCTGACAGCCGGGTAAAAAGCCGGGTACGTCCTCAAACGTCACCAGCGGGATATTGAAGCAATCGCAAAAACGAATGAAACGAGCCGCCTTGTCCGAGGCATCGATATCCAGCACACCAGCTAGGAAAGCCGGCTGATTCGCCACAATACCAACCGACTGGCCACCCAGACGGGCAAAGCCGACCACCACATTCTTTGCAAAATGAGACATCACTTCGAAAAAATAATGATTGTCGACCACCGGCTCGATCACGTCCTTCATATCATACGGCACGTTCGGATCATCGGGAATCACCGTCTGTAACGTTTCCGTTTCACGACGGATATCGTCAGAACACGGGAGAGACGGCGCATCCTCCATATTGTTTGACGGCAGGAAGCTCAGCAGCTCGCGGATACTCATCAACGTTTCCTCCTCCGTATCGCACACGAAATGCGTCACGCCACTTTTACTGCTATGCACATAGGCGCCTCCCAATTCCTCTTTCTCCACCGTCTCATGCGTAACGGCCTTCACGACATCCGGTCCGGTTATGAACATATGGCTCTTCTCTTTCACCATAAAAATGAAATCGGTCAGTGCCGGCGAGTAACAAGCTCCACCGGCACAAGGACCGAGGATAGCCGAAATCTGGGGAACCACCCCAGAGGCCATCGTATTTTGATAGAAGATCGACGCATAACCTGCCAGGCTACCGACTCCTTCCTGGATACGCGCACCTCCCGAATCGTTCAATGCGATCACAGGCGCACCATTTTTCAGAGCTAGCGTCTGAACCTTTACGATCTTGGCGGCATTGGTCGAACTGAGCGTTCCTCCGTAAGCTGTAAAATCGTAGGCGTAGACAAAGACCTGACGACCTTCGATCTTACCATATCCAGAAACAACACCGTCTCCCGGAATCTTGTTTTTCTCCATGCCGAAATTCGTGCATCGATGCGTCACGAACTTATCCAGTTCAACAAACGTACCTTTATCCAGCAACATATCAATACGTTCACGGGCTGTCATACGCCCCGCCTCATGTTGCTTATCGATACGAACTACGCCGCCACCCAGAGCAGCCACTTTATCTAGTTCTTCAAACTTCTTATATATCTCTTCTTTCTGCATTTCCTTCCTGATTAATTACTTCCAATGTCATCAACACCTGATTCACGTTTACCGTGTCTCCTTCCTTCACCAGGATTTCACGTACCCGACAATCAGAGCTGACCTTATAGTTGCTCTGCATCTTCATGGCTTCGAGCACCACCACGATATCCCCGGCAGACAGAAGGTCTCCTTCGTTCACAGGAATCTTCATGACCTTTCCGGGCATCGGCGATACAACCTTGTCGCCCTGCTTCTCTTCGCTGTTCTTGCGCATACGTAGATATTTGGCCTGCGAATCGATTATGTCGACCGAATAAGAGGAGAAAAGCGTGTTGACCTGATAGTTCTTTCCTCCTCCCGAACGGATCAGCTCGGCATTGTAAGAATGTCCGTCATGCAAGATCGAACAAGCCCCGTTCTCAGCCATCACGATATCCACCTCGTAGGGCTGTCCGTCTATGTCGAGCCGCACCTTGTTTCCATCCTTTCCAAGCAGCTCCACATCAGCCACCCGGTTTCCAATATGTATTTCCATTATAAACAATTTTTCAAATCCTTAACACACCTTTCTGCAACCCGAACTCACGCCAACGGCTGATCGGGCGGTTGTCCGCCGAAGAGCCCGATGCGTTCTCCTCCAGGTTCATCAGGTAATCCATATAAGCAGCGATCATGGCGATATTTTCCGATTCATGCTCGTCTCCGGGGTTCACCGGATGTTGCAGCTCCTCGCCATGCTTTCCGATAAACGACGTATCGTAGGTTCCATGCACAAAATCAGGTATATCCATGATCCGCCTGAGATAGCTGATATTCGTCTTCAGCCCGGTAATCTTGTATTCGTGCAAGACACGCCTCATTCGTTCGATCGCATACTCGCGGCTGGTAGCCCACACGATCAGCTTGCCGATCATCGGGTCATAATAGACCGGAATCTCATAGCCTTCATAGACATAGCTGTCGATTCGCACTCCGATCCCGTTCGGTTCGGTCAGCTGGCGGATAATGCCGGGAGATGGCATGAAATTGTTGGCGGTATCTTCGGCACAGATCCGGCATTCGATAGCATGCCCACGCTGGGATATATCTTCCTGCCGGATATGCAACGGTTCGTTGTCGGCAATACGAAGCTGCTCCTTTACCAAGTCGAGCCCCAACACCTCTTCGGTAATCGGATGCTCCACCTGCAAACGGGTGTTCATTTCGAGAAAATAAAAATTACGGTGTTTATCGACCAGGAACTCGATCGTCCCGGCACCGGAATAGTCGACGGCCTTAGCAGCCGCAACCGCCTTCTCGCCCATCTCTTTCCGCAGTTCCGGCGTAATGAACGGCGACGGACTTTCCTCGACAATTTTCTGGTTACGGCGTTGCACAGAGCATTCGCGTTCGCAGAGATGGACCACATTCCCGTAATTGTCGCCTAAAATCTGGAACTCGATATGATGTGGTCCCTCCACGTACTTTTCCAAATAAACTGTATCGTCACCAAAAGAAGAGAGCGACTCCGAGCGAGCGGCGTTGTAAGCCTCTTCCACCTCTTCTTCCTTATGGATCAGACGCATTCCCTTTCCACCGCCTCCCATCGAGGCTTTCAGCATGACCGGAAAACCGATCTCCCGGCAGACCCGGCATGCTTCTCCAACATCCTGCAAAGGCTGCTGCGTGCCAGGGACGACCGGCACGCCGGCGTCTATCATCCGCTTGCGGGCGGATATTTTATCTCCCATCGCCTCCATCGTTTCTGCCGACGGGCCGATAAAGACGATTCCTTCTTCTTTGCACCGGCGGGCAAAATCCGCATTCTCGGACAGGAAACCATATCCGGGATGAATCGCATCCACCTTGTGTTGCTTGGCTGCTCGGATGATCTTTTCGATATTCAGGTAACTATCTTTTGATGCTGCCGGTCCTATCAAGACCGCATCGTCGGCATAAAGGACATGACGTGCTGTCCGATCTGCTTCCGAAAAAACAGCCACCGACCGTATCCCCATTTCGCGACAGGAGCGCATAACCCTCACAGCTATCTCGCCCCGATTCGCAATCAGAACTTTTCTTATCATATTTATTGTATTTATGTTTCGCATCCATAGCCTAACCCACGAGGATATGAACCTTATAATGAACGGCAGGTCTTCTGACTGACTCCCATCCTGAAGCCTTCCCGACTTAATTATAACAAGTCAGTGGCGAAAGTAGTTCCAAGATGTTAAAACGGAGCTTCACAGCAGCGGGACTGTCCGGGATTTACACCCGATTCCCTTTTAATCCATATTCCCGAACGGGAAATACAGAACCGATTCGGTGGCAAATGTAAACTTTTTTTCTGATACGCTCTATTTCGACCGCCAAAATTCGGTACGGACACACGAAATATTCTGTAATCAATGGCAGCAATTACAAAATCAGCGACAGCAATTATATAATCACTGCCACTGATTACAGAATTGCTGTCGCTGATTTTAGAATATTTTAGAATAAATGAAGGGATAACGATCTTTTTACCCTTTACAAAGTGAAAATCGAAAGTAACAAACGAATATATTCTACCCGACGATCCATTTGCCGCCCGGAATGAGCGAAATAACCTTGGTTGTCACGAAGCAGCAAATGAACGTGCATGTCGCAATCACAGGAATGGCGGCAACAGTCGGTAACGGCAAGACGGACTTGAACACCGCCACCCACAGACCGAGCCAAAAGATATGCATCAGATACATCCCATAGCTGAGTTTAGAGAGTTCCAATACGAAGCGCGGAGTTTCGGGAAGTTCAATACAACTGAACATCAGGAACGTGCCGGCCGTAAGCAACACACAGTTGATGGTGCAGAAAGCCCACCCTATTTCCAGCACGGGCGTGGGGAGTATTTCTCCGGGAACGGCCTGAACATAGAACGAATATATGGTAATAGCTGCACCAATGAGCATCGAAACAATTCCGATAATAAAACGTTTGGAACGGTTCCAGGTCAGATGGACATGTATATAATGTGCGAGCACAAGATAGCCTAAGTAACCGGAGAAATACCACAGCATATGGTATTCGTTCCAAAAGCACTGTCCCCACACTTCTCCGAACCAACGGTTCAGATATGGCATACAGGTCGACAAGAGAAACAACCCGATAAAGAAACGTTCTTCTTTGACCGTCACTCTGCTCAACCAGGGCGAGATGATAGGAATAAACAGGTAAATGCTGATCAAGGGATACATAAACCATAGATGCCCGGCCAGTGTCGGGAAGTTCAGAAATATCCGCGACAGATCCTTGATCGAGGTCGCTCCATCAATCTGCCCCCACAACATCGGCAGAGTACTGTAGAGTATCATGAATATGAAAAACGGTGGTAGAATGCGGATACAACGCCGACGATAGAACTGCCACATGGTCTGCCCTTCCTTCATCGGCGCAAGAAGAAAAGCAGAGACTATTATAAACAACGGCACGGCCATACGCGAAAACCCATCGTATATGGACACCCATAGCCGGTCTGACTCATTTGCCAGAAAGGCTTGCGGTCCCACCATGTCCGTCGAACCGGGGGCACCGTAAAAGTTTTCACTGGCGTGAACGACCATAACAAGGAAACATGCGAACACGCGTACATAATCCAAAAAAACTATACGTTTCATTTTTTTGCTTAATTACTATATTAATAAGAGATTTAATTCTTTAGGCGAAGCATGCATTTATGGCGGAAATCTTCGTAATTTTCCTGATACTGCTTAATTGGCGGTAAAGATAGGAAAAAAGCCGGAAATCCTCTCAAACAGATTTGAACAACCAGGGCAACCGCACCAAAACCCGGAAATCGCATGAAATATACCAAAGAAAAAACAGAGCCTTTTTCTCTAAAAACGGCTATAAAAATAGGTAAAACCGGGTGGTTTTGATTGTCCGGCAAGGCACTTTTGTTGCCGGACATCCCCATGTTGCCCCCTCTTACACCCGGATGTACCGACCCTCTACACCCGGATGTTAAGGATGGCAACATGGGGGTGTTTACGGAATTATCTGCTTGTTTCTGCGAAATAAAGAGAGGGCTTTTGTGAAATGAAGAATCGTATTTCGCCAATTTAATACCTGTTATATTCGTTTTTACATTTGTTTATTCGATTATTTCATATGCTTTTTCAAAAGCAAAAGAAGGCAATACACTGGTTTTCAATTATATGACAAAAGCACCATGTGTCAGAAGTGATAGAGGAGTGATAGAGGAAAACGTCCTGTATCACTGCCTCTAACGCTTGAATATTAATAGCCATAACCTTCGTAGTGATAGAGTGATAGAGGATTTGTGAAAACTCCGTATAGAGATCATGACCTTAGAAAATTGTGATACGGTCACCCTCTTGAACAACTAAGGCAATTACAATTTTGGTGCGTAGCCTTGATATTTCATTGCCTATTCGAATGAGATTCTATATTTTTGCGGTTTTGAATTTCACTGTACCAATACGAAATGTCAAATATCAAATCAGAAATTGATAAATGGTATGAGAACTATATAGATGAGTTGTTCGCCTATGGAATAGCCTTCGGAGTGGAAAAAGATTTTGTATTAGATGCAATACATGATCTCTTTTTGCATTTGTTTGAATCGGCTGATAAAATAGAAATTCTCGGTTCTCCGAAATCCTATCTGTTTAGTGCTCTCAAGAACAAGATAATAACATCTTTACGTAAACAGGCGAACTGGCTTAGCTTAGATGAAGAAGTCGAATATGATTTCAAAATAGAAGTTGATGCCGAAGCTTTAATGGAAGATGAAGAAGAAAGAAGAAACTATGAGAAAGAGGTTGAAAACCTATTGAATTTACTGACAAACAAGCAGCGGGAAGTCATATATTTGCGCTTTATCAAAGCACTCTCCATACAAGAAATTTCCGAAATACTTAATATCACTCCCAAAAGTGTGCGAAAAATGATCTACCGTGCCATAGAACGTATGCAACAAGGAAAAATTGAACTATTGTTTCTACTGATGTTCCTGAGATAAACAATAAAGAGGGGCAGTTTTGCCCCTCTTTAGCATTACGAATAACTTTTTGTACATTCTCACTTGTCCCAAAACGGAGCCTGAACAAGTGTCGGGTCTTTATCTATTTGTTCCTGATAGATCGGATACCAATAAAATTTACGCTCGTAGACACGTTTGATATATTGCGTGCGCTTGAAGAATGCAGCATCATCATTTGGATCATCCGACAACTTCGTTCCACTGAAATTCATACCATACATAGGTTGATTCAACACTTCTTCCGCTTTCTTCCAACGACGGAGGTCTAAATAACGCAAGCCGTTTTCACAGCAAAGTTCTACGCGACGTTCATGATAGATCGCTTCGCGCACCTCATCCTGGCCGTTCAATGGAATTTTATCAAAGCCATTACTATCCTTTCCGGTTCCATACTGCGGCATACCGGCACGTTCACGAATCAAGTTCAGATACTTCAAGATGTCAGGATTACCCGGATCGCACTCATTCAAGGCCTCGGCATAATTCAGATAAGCCTCGCCCAAACGGTAAAGGATACCCGGACGATACGGGTGAATTCCATTACGATTATTTTGTTCAAGCGAAACTTTCTTACGGTTCAGATAACCGTTTTGCGGAGCGTCATGCGTAGGGCCGCCGTCTTGTTCGTTCGACATCATTTGTACTTCACGCCCCGCTTGATGGTACCACTGACGATTCCACATCACCGTCAAATAGAAACGAGGTTCACGATCGACATACATATTGTAAGTGCCAGAGGCAGCCACTTGATTATAGGTACAACCATCTGCGCCAACCGAGTCGACTGTAGCTCCCGGACAATTACGGTAAAGATTGTACTTAGTTTTACGGATATCCTTTTGCGCAGAAAAACCGCGTTCCGTATAGCCGGATTCCTTGTTGATAATCGGTTTTCCATAATTGCCATCATAACCGGTAATCGGAAGGGAACCATCCTTCATGGCGAAGGCATCGACCAATGTCTGATAGACACCCAAACCGCCGTTACCGGATGCTCCACGCGGAGTGGCATGCCTTTCAAACTCGCTGAAATCACAATCGGAACGGATGAACAGAGCTTCCGGATTCTGATCGCCGCGCAGGAAAAACACATTATAACAAGACATGAAAGGATCAATACTGCCATCGGCATTATATTCACGTACCAAATCATGACCGGCAGCATGTGCTGCTTCGATCAACTCCCGGTTAGCATCAGCGGCACGTTTCCATTTTGCAGGATCGTAAGTTTGGCTGAACCGGAATTTACCATCATAATTTTTGAAACCTGCATACCACTCGTTCCCATTTACCAACGGACTTGCAGCAAACAACAACATACGGGCACGAACCGCCAAACACATGATGGAAGTGGCACGACCATAAAATTGTGTAGATTCATTCAAGTAAGAAGCCGGAAGTTTCTTGGAAAGGTCAACCAACTGTGCATCAATCCAATCTACCATTTCATCGAAAGGCATTTGTCCACGCATCAAATTCGGATCATTCACATCTGCAAGATCATCAAAGAAAGGAACACTGCCGTGTGCCTCAATCATCAACCAATAATAGTAAGCAATCAAGAAACGACATTCATTTTTCATCCGTTCGATATCAGCTTCGCTTACTCCTTGATCCGGCAAAGCATGAGCATTCTTAATGAATAAGTAAGCTGAGCGAATACGAATTGGATTTTCTTTCCAAATGGCAGCATCCCAAGTTGAACTAGTAAACCATTGTCCAATAATAAAGTTTAGAGAGTTTCCCCACCATTGGTACCAACGTTGCGACGGATCAAGATCATCCCCCATAGAATCGTATCCCCACGTTCGCAATAACGCCCAATAAGTATCAGGCACACGATTGTAGACACCAGATAGCCAGTCTTCAGTACGAGTCCTGTCATTGAAAACCATTTCCATTGTCAACGTATCATCCGGAGCATTATCCAAATAGTCCGAACAACCACACATAAAAAAACTTGACAAAGCTATTGTTATGTATTTAAACAGTTTCATAATTCTATTTTATAAACTTAAACTCAAATTAGAAATTAACATCAATACCGAATGAAACAGACTTCATAATCGGATACTTCGCACCATTCTGCGTATCAAGTTCCGGGTCCCAGAGATCAAAAGCCGAGAATGTCAATAAGTTTGACCCTTTAGCATACAGGCGGATATTTTCCAATCCGATCCGACTCATCCAACGTTTGGGCAACGTATATCCGACTTCTATATCCTTCATGCGCAACATGCTCATATTACGCAGCCACCAAGTCGAATTCTGGCTGTTGTTCGTATTCACCCCATAGCTTAAGCGCGGATAGAAAACATCTTCACTCGGGTTTTCCGGAGTCCAGCGGTCGTTGTAATTAGTCATGACATTACCCAATGTCCCTTGTGAAGAACCAGGAAGAAAATTCGACACTACACCGCCTATGAAACGATGAGTCTTACCGTTTCCTTGGAAAAAGACATTGAAATCGACCTGCTTGTAACGGGCTGTCGCCCCGAAACCATAAACAATTTCCGGATTGACCGTTCCTCCCATGGCAACCTCATCCTTATTCGTAATTGACCCGTCACCGTCTATGTCCACATATTTAATATCACCGGGACGCACGCTGTTGAACGTATGCAATGGAATACCTTCTTTCAACACCTGTTCCCCTTTATCGTTAGTAACAAAATCATCTTCCGTAAAGAGCCCGTCTGCCACTAACCCGAACAGTTCGTTCACCGAATGTCCCGTCCGCTGGCGATTCGTTCCCAAAATACCAAGCGCTTCGTCCATTTCGATTATCGTATTGTGGGCATACGTAAACGTTCCTCTGAGACCAATGTGCAAATCTTTTGTAATCTGTTGGTTGTAAGTCAGCGACAAATCCACACCGATATTATCCACCTTACCATAGTTTGCCCACGGCGTTTTGCGGAATCCGGCTGCCGACGGAATGTTGTTACGCTGCATAAAGATGTCCCGACGCTGCTCTTTAAACCAATCCACTTGCAAATCCAAGGCATTCCATAAACCTATTTCGGTTCCGACATTCAGTTTCTCAACCGTTTCCCAAGTCAGATCCGTCACCCCAAATTCTCCTTCAAAACGGGAAGCACGGTTATAATCGTTGTTGACTCCCCATTTATAACTGCCATCCGTATCAATGGTCGGCAAAAAGGCAAAACGACGGCCATCCAACTGGTCATTACCGGTCAACCCCCAAGAAGCACGGAATTTGATCTTAGAAAAAGTATCTTTGTATTTCTCCATGAATTTTTCCTCTGAGAGCATATAGCCGACAGCCACAGAGGGGAAGAAACCAAAGCGGTTCCCTTTCGTGAAGTTTTCGGAGCCGTTATATCCAAAGTTAAATTCGGCAATGTAGCGATTGTCATACGTATAGGAAGCACGTCCGGCGATACCCATGCGGCGGAAAGGGACGACATTGCCGTCCTGATAGTCGCGTTGGTTATAAAGAAACATGGCGTTGACGGCATGTTTCCCATCAAACGTACGATCGTACGTGATATTTCCTTCCAAGTAAGTAGCCTTATTACCCCATTCGCCTTTGTTTTCCGTATCGAGGAACTCCTGTCCGTCCGTTCCGACACTCAGCAGTAAGTTACCCTCCTCATCACGGCCCGTAGCCGGATTGTAGTAGGTTGGTGTGCGATGCCGTTTCACCCACGACTTCGAATAGCGGTCAAAAGAAAACAGACCTTTGAATTTCAAACCGGGAGTAATAAATTTCAGATCTTGTTCAACCGAGAACAATGATTCAACTTTGGAGCTGGATGTTGTCTGATAACCATGTTGCGTTGCTTCCGCCCATGGATTTTGCCGGTTCTGTATACGCACATCACGTCCTCCAGAATACTGTATAGGATGAACAAACGGAGGTGTGTCAAACGCCTGATTCCAAATATCCTGTCCACTGACAGCCATACCGTTCTGTTCTTGCAGGTAACCACCGATACTAATGCCCACAACAGTCGTCTTCGTCACATTGATATCCACATTCGAACGAATATTATATTTGTTCAAGCGTGTAGACGAATCCCAATCCTTACTTTCATCCCGAACAAAGATGCCTCGTTCACCATAATACGATGCGACCAACGCATAACGAAGGATATCGCTACCACCGGTAATAGTCAAATCTCCACGCGTATTGGAAGCCATGTCTTTCGATACGGCATCCAACCAATTGACATTCGGATATAACTCCGGATCTACATTATTACGGTAGTTGTTGATCATTTCCTCTCCATAAAGCGGATTCGGATTACCGGCATCCATATACAATTCATCCATCAAGGAAAGATAATCTACCGAACCGATATAATCAGGCAACTGTGTCGGCTTGGTAAAACCTTGTTCCAAATGGAAATTGACTTTCGGTTTTCCCAATTGACCTCTCTTCGTTTTCACAAGGATGACACCGTTTGCACCTCGTACGCCATATACAGCACTAGCCGCTGCATCCTTTAGTACGGAAAACGATTCGATTTCGGCAGCCGACAAGTCATCCAGCGTGCGCTCAATCCCATCGACCAACACCAATGGCGAAACACCAGTCCCCTTAAAAGAAGAGATACCGCGAATCCAAAAATCCGAACCATCAGATCCCGGTTCACCATTACGTTGTACGGCAATCACACCAGCCAATTGTCCTGCCAGATTGTTAGACACGGCACGGGTAGTCCCTTGTTGTAACTGAGCAGGCTCTATCGCCGTGATAGAACCGACTACAGAAGCTCTTTTCTGAGAGCCATAGCCGACAACCACCACTTCATCAAGGCTATTAGACTCTTCTGACATATTGACATTGATATTGATTTGTCCACCAACCTTCACTTCTTGCGATTCAAAGCCGATATAACTGAAGACTAGCACTGCATTCTTATCGGGAACGCTGATAAAATAATTTCCATCGATATCCGTCGTCGTACCTATAGTCGTACCTTTGACCAATACGTTGACTCCGGGCAAAGGTTCCTGTTGGGCATCTCTGACAGTTCCGTTGATTGATATTTTTTTCTCTTGCTGCGTTTTTTCCTCTTTCCTGATAATCATCACCTGCCTGTCGTTAAGGAAATACGTCAGATTCGTACCATCCAAAACTTCCGATAAGATTCGGTCAATGGTTTTATTCTTAATATTCACATCGACATTCCGGTATAATTCCGCACGAACTGCGTCAGAATAAAAGAAACGATATTCACTATTTTTCTCAACAGATGCAAAAACATCACTGATCGTTGCGTTGGATAATTCCAATGACAAACGCGTAGACTGCGCATATGATTGTTCAGCCCAAAGTACAGGACTAGGAATCAAAAATAAATTTGCGACTACGCATGCTGTGTACAAATTTCTTTTTAATTTTTGATATTTCATGATAGCATAAATTATTAAAAAAAATCACATGATTCATATTACCAAATACTTGGTTTCAATTAAACTTCACTTTGTATGTTTTCTCATAGGCTTTTTATTATTTATGAACATATTCTATTTTTATTACTTCATCCCGATGGCTAAAAGAAATAGAGAGAGTCCGTTGAAGTGTCTGCAAGACTTGGTCAATGTCATCAAACAAGACCAAATTACCCGAGCACTTTATCTGCCCAATCTCCATAGGGCAGTCAAAACGGACACGATAATAGCGTGATAAGCTGTTCAACACCTTTTGCAAACTTTTCTCATGAAATTGAAGTACACCATCTATCCATGAGATATAATCATAAACATCAACGTCCTTGACGGTCATTTCTTCTTTTTCAACCATCAGACATTGGTTAGGTTGAATTGTCTGTCCATTTCCCTGGTTATTCTTAACAAAGACGCTTCCTTCTTTTAATACGACAGTCTGGAAAATTTCGTCATCATACGCAGTAATCCCGAAAGAAGTACCTAAAACCTGTACTTCCATTTGATTCGTTTTAACATAAAAAGGCCATTGGGGATGTTTGGCTACTTCAATATAGATTTCCCCGTTCACATAGAGCACTCTTTTCTCTTTCTCGAATGTTTCAGGAAACTGCAATACCGTTCCTGAATTAATCCATACTTTTGTCCCATCAGACAAGATCAATGAAGATCGTCGCCCATTTGGGACACTCAACATGTTCAGATGTTCGTCTTCTTTTTCCTGCTCAAAATGTTGCTTTCGATCAATTGATTTTATTTCTATTTCAGCAACTTGTACATTACCCTTTTTATCGACTGAAATTGTAGAATTATCCGTAACCTGGATTTTTTCCTTTGACAAATGAAGTTCAACTTCTTTTTGTTCCGGATCCACTTTGACATCAGCTAAGACCGAAGTGCTCAATTCCACATTCGACACTTCTTGATACTGCAAGTATAAAGATCCCAAAAAACAGAATATCAACAAGCAAGCAGCCGCAAACAGCCAACTCAACCTAATATATTTAGGCTTACGGTGTTTCTCGTAATTATCCAGAATTCTTTTTTTCAATGCAGTCTTTTCCGCAAAGGCAAGTCGTACGTGGTTGAATTTAAGTCGGCAAACCTTCTCTCTAGCCAACATCAAAGTCTCCGCTTCTTCAGGATAAAGTGACAAATAATTCTCCTTCCATTGTTTATCCGATTCCTCTGTAGGAAACAGACACCAAAGAATAAAAGATTTGTCATGTAACAATTGGTCTATATTTTTTCTATGTCGCAGTTCTTCCACTTTGAGTTTGTTTTACCAAAAGACAAAAGAACGCCCCAAATGACCCCATCTTATTCGTTAAACACTGTTAACGATCAATTTTTCTTTTATCTTGACATAGTTCTCCCAAAATTTCGTCTATTCTTTTACAATCTACAACAACATAAAGAACCCGCGTATGGACGCCTGAATCGAAAGTTTAAATAAGAAGGGAATGAAATAACGAACAGGCGTCCATAAAGGAAAATCAAAAACTGAACTTTGCCCCCGCATAGTAGGTGCGGGGAGTTCCCGGACCGTAAATGTAGCCGGAGTCACGGGTTGCCCCTTTGTCGAAGTCATTCTGATAGGAATCGAACAGGTTCTGGATACCCAGGTTAAGTTGCAAGGTCATGGCTGCCGTCAACCTGAAATCATAGCTCAACTTGACTCCCAATTCAAAGAAATCCGGACTCTTCACCAAAACATCCGCCGTCCCATTCACTTCAGACATCAGATGAGGTACATACATTCGCCCGGTATAATTACCGTTAAACGCTATTGTAAACGGTTTTACCGGTGTATAGGATGCAGTGAAATAACCGTACAGATTCGGAGTACGCAAAATTTTATCGCTATACCGCTCCGCATCCGTCAAATGTTCCTTATCTGCGCTCCATTCCTCTGGTTCGTCATATAAACTCCGTTGTACCGTTATACCTGCCTGTATCTGTACTTTATTCCTCCAGACAATCTTTCCCTCCAGCGTAGAACCGTACACCTTTGCCCCCGAACCGTTGCTGCGAGTCTGCACCAGCGAACCATTTTCCGATTCTACAGGGGCTGACAAGACAAACGGGTCACTCAATTTCGTATAGAATCCTTCCAGTAACATATTCACCTGGAAATCTCCAAAATAATGATACCAGTCGACAGACCCGTTCACGCTCCGCGAACGCTCTTCCTTCAGATTCGGATCCCGCACGATCGAGACGCGCGCACCTCCGACATTACTGATATGCAAATCTTCGTCAAAGGCCTGCGGGGCACGGAAACCTTCGGCATAGCTCAACCGGAGATTGACGTCGGCTGTCGGATTATAGCGCACATTGGCACGTGGACTGAAAACAGCCTTATCCATAATGCTGTTTTTATCGACACGCCCACCGATAAGGAAGCTCCATTTATCATTTTTCCACTCGTTCTGTGCATAGGCGCTCCATACGTTTATGATCTGATGCAAGGATGCCGGCGTATATTTTTCGATCAGTTCCTGCAAATGCTGTCCGGTAGCCGTCGGATCTTCCGCCAGGGCCGCTTCCCGGTACTTCTGCTTGTCGGTGGCACGATCGTCCAGATCGTCGTGACAGAACTCGATACCTCCCGTCAGATCGGCAGGCATGAAGAGGCATTTGTCAAAACTGTAGATATACTGCGCTCCCATCACTCCTGTGAAATCCGTCGTCCGGCCATATGCGCTGTAATAACTGTCACGGTGGATATGCTGTCCGGACGCATAGAAGCTGAGGTTATGTTTCTGGTTCGGAGTGAAAAGATTAAACTTCAGGCTTCCCGTATTAATCGAATGTTGTAACTGTTCGACAAGCCCGGCCTCACCTGTTCCGTTGAGCTCGGGGTCTTCGGCGATATGCGGCGGAAGTTTCATTCCACTACCACCTCTACGATATTCTTCCATATGATGGTATTCAATATTCAATTTGGAGTAGGCACTGGTCTTATAGAAGCCGTTGAAACCAATCGTCTGATTTTTCAGCTTTGGAAGCTCTGAAAAGCCGTCTCCATTCGAATCCCAGGCCGAACGATAGCGGTTTTGCCCATAGATATAAGCTCCCATCTTATTGTCAGAAGATACCCACGAGAGGTTGAGGGTCGTATTGTTATCATACGCTCCAGATCCGTCCAGATTAGAAATCGTATGTCCAAAGGAACCGGAATTGCGAATGGGCTCTTTCGTTATGATATTGATTGTTCCGGCGATAGCCGACGAACCGAACAAAGCAGATCCTCCGCCCCGTATCACTTCGACCCGTTCGATCATATTGGCCGGAATTTGTTCCAATCCGTACACGCCAGCCAATGCGGAGAAGATAGGACGGGAATCAATCAATATCTGTGTATATTTTCCTTCCATACCGTTGATGCGGACTTGCGAGTAACCACAGTTCTGGCAATCGTTTTCGACCCGGACGCCCGGTTGGAAAACCAGCCCTTGTGCTAAAGTCGTGGAGTTGGTCTTTTCGAACACGGTCGGGCTGAGTACCTTCACCAGGGTAGGCGCCAGACGGCGTTTCGTCTCGTTGCGGTTGGCAGAGACGACCACTCCTTCGAGCGATATCAAATCTTCTTCAAGCTCGAAATTCAGTTCCTGCGTCTTCCCTTTTCCGGTCGTTACTTTTTTCGTAACTGTCTTGAAGCCGACAAAAGAGACTTCGATCGTAAACTCTCCTTCGGGGAGATTTTTTAACATATAATGCCCGGAGTCATCGGTCACGGAACCGATCGTCGTTCCTTTCAGGATGATCGTTATTCCCGGCAAATGTTCACCGGTCGCCTTATCCACGACATGCCCAAAAATATTGGCATCCGTAGGGCTCGTCACTTCTTTATCATTTTTATAGGTGTTTGCCATTATTGCCGAAACGGCATAGCAAAGGCATAGGAAAAGTATATAAATTTTGTTCATTGAGATGTCTTTTAAAAATTAATAATATAGGAAGTGGTAGGTATACAGAACTGCCTTGTTCCCACGTTAGACGCGAGATCACATAAAAGCCGGCCATAAAAACATCTGGTTGATAAGGCATGTTCTTTTACGGTCTCGCCGCAAGATGCAGGGACAAGTAGATTTTTGTACCGTCATTAATTATTAAAAAAGACAAATGGTGGCGCACGAAGCGAAACCTTCCCCAGGACGGGACGAAGGTGATCCGGATAAACCGGACAGGTGGATAAAACACAAAATGTTGCAAGAAACGCAGCAATCAGCACTTGTGCAAAAGTAGCACCGCTGATTTGAATAGTCGAAAGTTGGTGCAGCAACTGAAACTCGGCGTAGTTATGTTCTTTCTTGGGAGTCCCGTCGTCATTTTTCTGATAGGGATGGGAATGGACGATCGTCACCCCGTTCACTATATGAACGTGGGTAAAAGCTATCAGGCATCCCAAATACGATATGAAAAGTAATGGGAGCGCAATCCTTAAATATTTCCTTAATCCTTCCATTTATCGAGAACTATAGACATAACAGCCATTTAGGTGACAAAGTTCGCAAATTTAACGATAATATCCAATCCCTATTTACAGGTAAAACAGACCTCCATACTACCTACATATAGTCATTTTTAGGATCGAGTTATCGGTAGAATACATTCAAATAAAAAAGGCCTCTCTCACGAGAAGCCTTCTTCGATTTTAATTTCGTTGTCTATGCAAATTAGCAATTATGATTATATCTGATTATTTTAAATTGAGGCAAAGATAGAAGGTGGAAAAGAAATATAAAATCACCATAAATAACTATTCAGCAGACTGTAAACACCTACAAATAGGTAACTTCATATTCCTTTTCTCGCAGCAATCGAAGTGATGGTTAGCCTTTCAGTTTCAACAAAAATTTCGCTCTGTCGACAATATAGCGGATATGCGTGCCTTCGCCGATCACATCTGCCGAATCCCTGGCAACCAACGAGAAGGTCAACTTTCGCCCTTCCACCTCAACCAGCGTCGCTTCCGCATGCACTTCCTCACCTTCACCGGAAGGACGAACATGTGTCATGTCCATTTTAGCACCGACAGTAGTCGCCCCTTCGGGGAGTTCAGCCGCTACGGCCAACATTGCCGCATTTTCCATCAATGCTACCAAAGCCGGTGTTGCCAATACAGGCAAATCTCCCGATCCCATCGTCAATGCGAAATTATCCGGCTGCACGACAGTCCGGCTGATATGTTTCAATCCTTTTTCCAACATAGTCACTTCATTTTTAATCGTTCCACATTCTGTTATTCTTTCACGGAGTCTAACGAATCCGGCGCCAAAAATAATGAATTTGTTTTTTAATCCGTTTTTTGTACAGACAGACTTTTTTCATACCTTTGCCACAGTTTTGGTTTCACGGCTCCCAACCGCTACGGGAGGCGTGATGAAAAGGGAATCAGGTGCGAATCCTGAACAGACCCGCTGCTGTAAGTTCCTCTCCAAATCTTTGAATACGCTACAAGCCACTGTCCGTCACCGGATGGGAAGGCATTCAAAGACGGAACAAGTCAGAAGACCTGCCAAAACAAACATAGTTTTAAAGCTTTCGGGAAATAAAGCTACAAAACATCGAGTCAAGTCATTCTTTATCCCCTTACATAAAGATATCATTTCTCCTTGTGTGTATTCCCTTAAGCAAGTCATGAACACTATATCAAGGATTAAAATGAAAGTCTTTGTACATGTATTCCTTTTGCTTGTCTGCCTGTCGCAACTAAGTCTGACGGCACAAAACAAAATTACGCTCTCCGGGAAAGTCACCGATCAACAAGGTACGCCCCTGTCGTTGGTAACGATCGCCGTCGAAAACACGGTCTCCGGCACTTATACAGATGACAGTGGGCTTTATTCCCTACAAGTATCCCCTGGCAAACACACATTCGTCGTCTCCTCCTTAGGATACCAAACGATCAAAACCTCACTCGACCTTCATCACGACAAAACCCTCGACTTCAAACTGGAAGAAAGTTCCGTAAGCATAAGTCCAGTGGAGGTGTATGGGAAAACACAATCACAACAGGTAAGAGAAAGCGCACTTTCGGTTAATGCTCTTGACGTTAAGCCTGTCATTAATTCACTTAATAGCCTGAATGAATTAGTGAATCGTACAAGCGGTGTCAAAATACGCGAAGAGGGAGGCGTAGGTTCCGATTTCGACCTCTCGATCAACGGGCTGTCAGGTAATTCCGTCCGCTATTTCATAGACGGTGTTCCCTTGGATAGCAAAGGGAGCTATGTGACGCTCGCCAATCTGCCCGTCAACCTGATTGACCGAGTGGAAATCTATAAAGGCGTAGTACCAGCCTCATTGGGGACGGATGCATTAGGCGGAGCTGTCAACATTATCACCCAGGCAGAAAAGAAAAGTTTCATGGACGCTTCTTATAGCATCGGTTCCTTCCATACACATCGTGCCAACCTGAACGCACAGTTTATGGAACGGCACACCGGATTGGTCGTGCGTCCTGCCATCGGTATCAGCTATTCGAAAAACGACTACCGGATGAAAGACGTGCAGATGCGCAATGAGACAGGTGATCAATTCATCTACGGCAACCCAAAACGTTTCCATGACGGCTATTTTTCGCTATTGGCACAGATAGAAGCTGGAATCACAGGTAAGTTTTGGGCTGACGAACTTTTCGTTTCCGCTTCCTACTCCAAAACAGACAAGGAACTGCAGACCGGATCCATACAAACCAAAGTTTATGGTATGGCTGAACATAATTCGGATGCATGGAACGTATCGGTTCGTTATAACAAATATAATTTCATGACCGAAGGCATGACATTGAAAGCAACTTTGTCACATACATGGGATCATTCCATTACTATCGATACAGCTTATCGGAAATATTATTGGGATGGAGGCTATATCGTGAGTCAACGCAACGAAATCAGAGGTAATGAACCTTCTATACGTCATTACAAACGCCCTCTGACTATCGTGCGTGTCAATTTGGATTACCAACTGGACGGACATCACGGTCTTAACCTGAATTATCATATGAACCGGACCGGAAATGATCGCTATGATGATTTGGACCAAAGTTTCGAACCATCAAACGATGCAGTTACCAAACATATCATCGGACTGACCTACAGCCAGTCGTTTTTTGATGGGAAAATGCAGAATGTATTCTTTGCCAAAGATTATGTGAATCACCCGAATATCCGGCAGACCGACCAGTCCACCGTGACGGGATCGGACAAAGTGCAAGGTTCTACTACCAAAAATTACTTTGGATATGGTACCGGACTGCGCTATATGTTCTTCGACCCATTAGCGGTAAAGGTTTCTTATGAACACAGCGTACGCTTGCCCATCGCCCGTGAATTGTTAGGCAACGGAACCACCATTTATGCAAATGTAGCGCTGAAACCAGAAAAAAGCAACAACGTCAATCTCGCCTTGTTTGGCACATGGCATCCTGCCGGCAGACATACTATCTATTACGAGGCAAACGGATTCCTACGTTATGTGGACAATTATATTCAAACCTCCGTCATTGAAAAAGAGGGTATGATGCAGTTTGTCAATGATCCAGCCGTCCATATCAAAGGCGTAGAAGGGGAAATTCGTTATGATTGGGACGGTCGATTACAACTCATGGCCAACGTCAGCTATCAAGACGCCCGTGACCAACAAAAATACAAAGAAGACGGCAAACCATCCGCCACATATGACAACCACGTACCCAACCGTCCCTGGCTATTCGGCAACGCGGAGGCGAGTTATACGTTCCACAACCTCCTACTACATGACAACAAGCTACGTTTAGGCTGTACATTCCAGTGGGTACATTGGTATTTCCTGACATGGGAAGCCTATGGCAACCGCGATACCAAAGCCCGTATACCCTCACAGCATATCTGCAATGCCAATATCACCTATTCATGGAAACACGACAGCTACAACATCTCACTGGAATGTTCTAATTTCCTCGACGAAACAGCTTATGACAACTATAAACTGCAAAAACCCGGACGCGCATTCTTTGCAAAATTCAGAGTATTTATCAATTAACATTCATATTTAAAAACAAGAAAAAAATGAAGAAGTTCAAATTTGCATTACTCACCTTCATGACAGCCCTGATCTCACTTGGTTTCACGGCTTGTTCTGATGACGATGATTTGAAAAACGTGTCTGTGACCGGTGTCACGATCACTCCTACCACATTAACACTAAAAACAGGAACTACAGGAACACTGACTGCGACTGTCGTTCCTGAAAATGCAGCTGTTACAACTGTCGCTTGGAGCAGTTCGGACACGAATATCGCTACAATAGAAAATGGTATTGTAACAGCAATTTCCGAAGGTTCGACTACAATCAAGGTAAAAACGGACGACGGTGGATTCACTGCCACTTGTGAAGTGACTGTAACCAACGATGCACCTGCCTTCGACGAAAGCAAGTATCATTTCGACCTGTTTCTGACCGTAGGAAAACATGGCGGCATGAGCAGCAAGAACACGACGGTTGTCAACAGCGTCAATAAACTGACAGCCGATATGGGGACTATCACTGTTAAAGGTGAAGGAACCGAATTGGGAGACTACTCGATGGAAAGCATCTCGAAAGGGAAATATTACTATCAGATCCCTTCAAGCAACGACCGTTTCGTAAAATATCAGATCAAAGATAACAAAGTAATAGAATGTGCATCATCTCCCTTTAAGACAAATACATACAAAGTACGCTCCTACACCCATGCCTGGATAGATGACAACACGCTTGTTGTCATGGCTGCCAACGGCGATGCAAGCAAGGTCATCTGGAGTAAGCTGAACACCGATAATATGTCGATTCTGGCAGAAGGCACACTGGACATCCTACTACCGGAATCAGAGGTTACAGGAGAAGAAACAAAGAAATTCACCACATCGGGCATCCTTACCTATAATGAAAAAACGGGAAAACTGTTCTATTTCTATTACGGGAAGAACGGTCTTTCAGGAAAAAGCGGCAAAACCACTACTGCTTTTTATACAGCAGTGCTCGATCCTGTCACTCTGGCGGTAGAAAGCAACAAGCGCAACTCGCTTGCCCGAGAAATGGCGGGAAGTGCCTACGGCGAATTGATGCAAGACTGCGTAATGTATGATGAAAGCGGTAACCTCTACCTCGCCGCAATCACCGAAAAGGGCGATTTGGAACAAGGACACCTGTTGCGTATCAACAATGGTGAAATCGATTTCGACGCCACTTACGAAGGATATCCGAATGCAGACGGTAAATTGCTCACCATCCAGTATTTGGGAAACGGCAAAGCTCTAGCTTATGCACGCAACGATGCTGCTGGTACAGCAATTGACAGTTACAGCCATTATTATTCTATCATCGATCTTGCTACAGGCGAAAGGACACGTTTGAGCTATGAAGGAAAAGAACTCGCTTACAGTGGCGGCCGTTTCTCACAGCGTTCTGTCGTCTTCAACGAGAAAGCTTATTTCGGTGTGAACACTGAAGTCGACACTAATGCCATCATTTACATCTACGATACAAAGACGGGAGTTGTAGAAAAGGGAGCAGAAGTAGCCGGCGAATTCTACTTCGACATGATCCGTGTGATAGAAAACGATTGATCCATTCCTAATCTGCCTGTATCTATTTAAATAAAAAGGTTGTGCGGGAACAAGACTGTTTCGGCACAACCTCTTTCACCAGAATTGATTAGTTTCGAGGGCTTGTTAGCAGGGATATCGCTCCTCATCACGATTCTTTCCGACAAATAAATCATTCTGCCCTTTACATTCATACCTAAAAATAGGTAGGACTTTTTTCATCTATCCGCCCAAAAGATACATTCCGAAGCAATACCCGATAAACAGGCCGACAAAGCATTGATGCCGGAGAACCTTTCATCTCTAACTCTTATGTTGATCAGCCTCTTTTGGATAGCTATCATATTTATCCCAATCATCCTAATCCGAAAGAAAGCCCTCAAAAAGGACTGGAAAAGGAAATAACGGCATTGATAAAAACAATACTACAACAAGCGGAGGATCTTATCATGTATCACCCCGTTACTCGCCATCACCTGCTCGGCAGAAGGCCAAGTGTCGCCACCGGCAAAGTCTGACAGCCTGCCACCCGCCTGCATCAGGATCAAGCCGCCTGCCGCAACATCCCACGGGCCGAGATGTCCTTCTATCCGAGCATCGAATCGCCCACAGGCGACGTAACAGAGCTCGGCCGCAGCAGATCCCAACAGCCTCGTCCCCCCGGCATAACCATACAAACGGTCCACCAGCTTTTGGGCGACCGGACGATAGTGGTCGGAATCATAGGGGAAACCAAGCGCAACAAAAGCCTTATCCAAAACAGCTACATCCGTTACCCGTATTTCTTTACCGTCCAGATAAGCCTTACTTCCTTTCCAAGCATAAAAACATTCATTGCGACAGACCTCATATACAACACCCAACAACAGTTCTTCCCTATCCCGCAAGGCAATACTGACACTGTAAGGAGCCATATCATGGATATAGTTGGAGGTTCCGTCGAGCGGATCGATCACCCAACAATACTCCTCGTCCGTCAGGCTTCCCGAACCCTCTTCGGCAATAAACCCTGCTTCGGGAAGCAATGTCGAAAGTTGTTCGACCAGACGCCGTTCGGATTCTTTATCCACATACGAGACATAATTGTGTGCACTCTTTTCCTCCACCCGCTCCCGATCGAACTTTTGCCGTTCATCACGCAGAAATGCACCGGCTTTACGGGCTATTTGCCGTACTTCCGCACAAAGGTATTCCAGGTCCGATATTCCAATCATCGTTTAATCTTTTTATGTTCAGCCTTAATATAACGGCTCTAAGCAGTTATTATTACCGTTTTATCGATATTACTTCTTTATTTTTAATTTATTCCCTATTTTTGTTAATGGAATGTCAAACAAAACAGGTCCTTTAACCGTTATGATTATAACGAAAACACACAATAAGAACAAATGAGACGTTGGATGAAGCGAATAGGGATCATATGCCTGATACCGATGGTATTGGTCATCTTGATTTCAATTCTTTTATATATACCTCCCTTCCAGAATTTCGCTGTGCGGCTAGCCACCGAATATGCCAGTGAAACAACCGGTATGAATATCGGGATCGGGCAGATACGTCTTTCCTTCCCGCTGAATCTGACGATCCGGGACGTGAAAGTCATAACTCCTCCCGACACGTTATTGTCACTCGAAAGTTTCCAAGTCAACATCCGTCCGCTGCCACTGCTGAAAAAAGAAGTCTTGGTGGATGCGATCGACCTGCGCGGCGTGAAAGCCAATACTGGCAACCTGATCGAGGGAATGGAGATCAAAGGTACTTTAGGAAAGCTCTATGCTAAAGCAGATCGTATAGACCTCGGAAAAGAGATCGCCCGGCTGAACAAAATCGACCTTTCGGACACAGCCATCACTCTCCTGATGAACGACACGACAACAAACAAGGATACGACATCGACGGCGGTCAACTGGAAATTGATGCTGGATCAAATCGACCTGGATCGGGTAGCGTTTGCCATGCAGATGCCGGGCGACTCGCTGCGTCTTTCGACCTATATCGACAAGGCTGGATTAACCGACGGGATAGTCGACCTCGGATCGGCACGCTACAGTGCATCCCAGTTTCTGCTGTCCGGCTCTTCCCTGAGCTACGACGGTAGCTATAGTGACCCGGCGCCGGGTTTCGATCCGGCACATATAGCCTTGAACGATGTGAATATCCGGATCGATTCGCTTTTATACGGAGGCAGGGACATCAGTGCACGGATCAAAAAATTTTCTGCTAATGACCGCTCGGGTTTGACGCTCAGTTCACTGACCGGAGACATCAGCAGTGACAGCACGACGATACAGGTTCCGGGGCTTCTGTTGAAAACACCTTACTCAGAGATCCGCCTGCTGGCAACCGTTCCCTGGAATACGTTCGACAATACACCGAGCGGTACGCTCCATAGCCTGCTGACAGCCTCGGTAGGAAAAGAAGATGTATTTATCTTTGCCGGTCCTCTCCCCAAGGAGTTCAAACAAGCCTATCCCCAAAAAGAAATCAGCCTGACAGCCGGAATAGAAGGGAACCTGGCTGCTTTACGGCTGCGCCAGCTGAAAGGCGAACTGCCTGGCATCTTCAATCTGAATATCACAGGAGAAATGAGAGCCGTGGCAGACAGTATCCGCCGTTCGGGTAAGTTTCAGCTGGATGCCCAAACCGGGAATCTTGACTTTGTTCTCAGCATGCTACCGGAATCCGAACGGTCACGCTATAACCTTCCGGTAATGAAACTGAAAGGGGAAGCGACTTTGCAAAACCAAGAGTACCGCGCCGACCTTTTGCTCACGCAAGGCGAAGGCAAGGTCGGACTGACTGCACGTTATAACCCCGTACAAGCGTCTTACTTGGCTGACCTGAAGATTGACAGCCTGAAACCAACCGAATTCTTACCCAAAGATTCCCTTTACCACCTGGCCGCCTCGTTCCGTGCTGAGGGGAAAGGGTATGATCCGTTCGACGTTTCCACTTGGGCTAAATTAGAGGGGAAGATTACGAATATCGAGTATGGGACATACGCCGTATCCGACGTAAGGTTAGACGGTTCGCTGGAAAAGAACTTGTTGAAATTCGACCTGCTCAGCCATTATCCGCTTGCGAAGATGGATATGTCGCTCAATGCAACCCTCCACAAGAAGAAAGTGAATGCGATGCTAATCGCCGACGTGCAAAACCTGGACCTGTACGGCATGCACTTTATGAATGATTCGCTGGCGACCTCCTTCCAGCTTTTCGCAGAGGCGGAAACAGACATGGGAAAGAATAACCAAGTGGACGTTACCCTCGGTAACTGGGAACTGATAAATCCGACCGGTAAGTTCCACCCGAAAACATTGACTTTACACGCTCACAGCGATAAAGACACTACCCGCGTCTCTTTCCACGCCGGAGACTTTGGAATCGTCCTGACCGGAAATGCGGATATCGAGACGATGACCGATAAGTTCACGAAAATAAACGAAGGTCTCACCCAACAGCTAGAACGCGATTCGATGATCGACATTCCATCTTTCCGTCCTCTCCTCCCGGATATGGACCTGAAAATCACAGCCGGTAAGGATAATCCGATCTACAACATCCTGCAACAATATTATATTACCTTCGACAACCTGAATATCGAAGCCAACACTTCACCAGAAAAGGGTTTCTTCCTCGATGCCGATCTCTTCAACCTGATGCAGGACACAACACGGATCGACACGATCTGCCTCATTGTCCGGCAGGATTCGCTCGGCTTGTTGTACGACACGAAAGTCATCAAGACAAAATACAGGAAACAACAACCTTTCACCGCCAGCTTGCTGGGAAAGCTCCGCAACACTTTTGTCGATGCCAAACTGAAATATACCGACGGCCAAGGTAAAACCGGTATCCGGTTAGGGGCTCGTGTCGACAAGGAAAAAGAGGGATTGCGCCTGCATCTTTTCCCGGAAGACCCTATACTGGCTTTCCGTACATTTAAATTGAATACCGATAATTATATCCTGTACCGCAACATAAAGGATATTGCCGCCGATGTCCGGCTGACCGGTGAAAACAATGCTTCGCTCTGGATTCACTCGCTTGCCGGAGAAGAAGGAATGGAAGAAATCCATGCCGAGCTAAGCCAGATAGACCTAGATGCGATCACGAAGGGATTCCCGGACCTCCCTTCCATGCGAGGAATGCTTAGCGCCGACTTGCAGTATGCCCCTTCGGACAGCAGCTTCATGGTTGTGGCGGACGCTCATATCGACAGCCTGTTCTATGAAGGGGGACGGGTAGGTGAACTGATGTTCAACACTGTTTACCTGCCACTTAGCGACAAGGAGCATCAGGTCGACATGCACCTTTTCCGCGACCGTAACGAGGTTGCGGCGATCAATGCCTATTACAAAATGGGAAAAACGGATTATCTGGACGGAAATATGAACATCACCGCCTTGCCATTGGAGATGGTAAACCCGTTCATTCCGGACAAGATGGCCAAACTGACGGGAGCCTTGCAAGGGGAACTGGCGATAACCGGAACCACCTCGGCCCCTGCCGTCAACGGGTATGTGCGGATGGACAGCTCGGCGGTATATGTCACGGCAGTCGGTTCTTCCTTCCGTTTCGACAAGCAGGATATCAAGATCAAGAATAATCTGATCAGTTTCGACAAATACAACATCTATGCATCGGGGATCAATCCGTTCGTAGTCGACGGAACGATCGACATTCACAATCTTTCCCGAATGACGGCAAACTTGAAACTGACAGCCCACGACATGCAACTGCTGAATGTGAAACGCAATAAGGAAAGCATGGTGTACGGCAAGCTGCTTGTCAACCTCAACTCGACTGTCAAGGGGCCGCTCGATGCCTTGATCATGCGAGGAGATTTACAACTGTTGGGCGGGACAAATGTCACTTACGTGATGCAGGAATCCCCGCTCACGGCTCAAGACCGCTTAGCAGACCTTGTGACTTTTACCGATTTCTCCGATACGCTGCTGACCCGCCGGCACCGGCCGGAAGCACCTCTGCCCATCGGCGGACTGGACATGTTGATGACGATCCGGATCGACCAGGCCGTCCGTCTGAACGCAGATATCACCCCCGACCAATCGAGCCGTGTGGAACTGGAGGGAGGGGGCGACTTGTCATTCCAATATACGACACAGGGTGAAATGATCCTGAACGGACGTTATACACTTTCGGGAGGCATGGTAAAATATGCCATGCCGATTATTCCGCTCAAGGAGTTCACGATACAGGACGGTAGTTACGTCCAGTGGAGCGGCAACCCGATGGACCCGATGCTGAACCTGACAGCAACCGAACGGATGCGGGCATCCGTCACACAAGACGACGGCAGCTCACGTCTGGTCACCTTCAATGTCGGTGTGGCGATCAAACAGACATTGGAGAACCTGCAACTGCAATTTATCCTCTCCGCACCGGAAGACCAATCCATGCAACAGGAACTGGACAAGATGGGCGAAGGACAACGCTCGCAGATCGCCGTTACGATGCTTGTCACAGGGATGTACCTCAACATGAGCGATGTCGGCGGCGGCGGAAAGAAACCGAGCCTCGATATGGGAGCCGCCCTGAACAGCTTCCTGCAAAGCGAGATCAACAATATCGCGGGTAGCGCCTTGAAGTCTGTGGATATCACTTTGGGCATGGAGCAGTACGACCAGAACGGCACAGGATCGGGCGGGGAGCGGACAGACTTCTCCTTCCGCTTCGCCAAGCGGTTCTACAACGACCGGATCAGTATCATACTGGGCGGACGTGTTTCGACCGGACAGGATGTCAACGCCGGACAGTCGCAGCAGTTCATCGACAACGTTTCGATCGAATACCGTCTCGACGGCAGCGGAACCCGCTACATCAAGCTCTTCCACGACAAGAACTACGAGAGTCTGCTGGAAGGCGAGATCACAGAAACCGGTGCCGGTATCGTCCTGCGCAAAAAGATGCTTCACCTCCGTGAACTCTTCATCTTTAAAAAAAACAAGCCCAAACCGGTAACGGACGACAAACAAACAGAAGAGAAAAAATGAAACACATCAAATATATTGCATATATTTCGTTATTCCTGCTTGCTTCCTGCTCTACAACGAAGAATTTGCCGGAGGGGGAAGTTTTATATACGGGAATCAAGAAGATTGAAGTGACGAATGAGGACAAAAGCAAGGAAGGGGAAGAGGCGCTGACGGAAATAGAGGCCGCTCTTGCCTATCCGCCCAATAACGCCCTGCTAGGGAGTTCGTCTATCCGTATCCCTTTGCCGTTCGGACTATGGATGTACAATGCATTCGTGAACAGAAAGGGAAAAGTGGGTAAATGGATATTCAATAAACTGGCATCCAAACCCGTTTTCATCAACACGGTCAATCCGGAAGTCCGGACAAAGGTAGCCTATAACCTGCTTCGCGAATATGGATACTTCAACGGAGCGACTTCCTACGAGGTGGAACCGGACCCCAAGAACCCCAAAAAGGCAAAGATCAGCTACAAGGTGGAGATGAACAATGCCTACACATACGACAGCATTGCTTACGTCCGGCTACGGCATCGCATCGACACACTCGTCCAGCGCAACATCGGCGACCGGCTTCTGCGCGACGGAGATAATTTCAATGTCGTACAACTCGAAGCCGAACGCCAACGCATCTCTTCCCTACTCCGTAACAACGGGTATTACTATTTCCGTCCCGAATTTATCAGCTACCAGGCCGATACGATCATGAATCCCGGAAAGGTAGCGCTCCGTATCTCCACAAAGCCAGGGCTGCCACGCACCGTACTGCGCCCCTGGAAGATAGGCGACATATCGGTATTCCTGAACGGCTACAACAACGAGCCACCGACAGATTCCATCCGGTATAAAGATATGACCATCTTTTACGAAGGGAAGTTGCGTGTCCGTCCGAAGGTGCTGTACGACCGGCTGAAATTCCGCCCCGGCGATCTCTATTCGCAGCAACAGCAGGAAAAGACCCAGACCGGCTTCTCCCGTCTCGGCATTTTCCGTTATTCGGAAATGCAATATATCCCCAAAGATACCGCCCGCCGTTGCGATACGTTGAACTTGCAGATCAACACCGTTTACGACCTTCCTCTGGATGGAGAACTGGAACTGAACGTGACTACCAAGAGCAATGACCAGACAGGACCGGGCGCCATTTTCAGCGTTACCAAACGGAATATATTCGGAGGAGGGGAGACATTCGGCGTCAGTATGCGCGGTTCTTACGAATGGCAGACCGGCAAACGGGTTTCGGGCAACAGCTCGGCGATCAACAGCTGGGAGTTCGGTATCAGCGGTACGCTGACTTTCCCGCGGGTACTTTTCCCCAGTTTGATAAAGCATGATACGAAATACCCTTCCAGTACCTCTTTCCGTATCTATGCGGATCAGTTGAACCGTGCCAAATTCTTCAAGATGCTGGCATTCGGCGGAAGCGCCTCGTACGAGTTCCAGCCATCGGCGACCAGCCACCATTCGGTGACGCCGTTCAAGCTGACCTACTCGCTGTTGCAGCATACGACGCATGAATTCGACTCCATCGTAGATGTCAACAAGGCGTTGGGGCGAAGCCTCGAGAACCAGTTCATCCCGTCGATGGGCTATACATACACGTATGACGATTCTCCCATCACTACCAAAAAGAACCATCTCTGGTGGCAGTCTTCCATCACACAGGCGGGCCTTATTCTCGACGGTGCCTATGCCATCGCCGGTAAGAGCTTTAACAAACGGGATAAGAAACTGTTAGGGAACCGCTTCGCCCAGTTTGCCAAACTGACGAGCGAAATACGATACAACTATTATCTCGGAAAGAAGCAACACCTGGTCGGACGCCTGATGGCCGGAGTCGCATATAGCTACGGCAATTCGATCACGACACCTTACAGCGAACAATTTTATATAGGCGGTGCCAACAGTATCCGGGCTTTCACGATCCGAAGCATCGGACCGGGCAGTTATCGCCCGACCGACTCAAAATACGGCTATTTGGATCAGACCGGTGACATCAAATTTGAAGCCAATCTGGAATACCGTTTCCCGATTTTGGGCGATCTGCACGGAGCGACTTTCCTCGATGCCGGCAACGTTTGGCTGCTACGCTACGACAAAAGCCGCCCCGGCGGACAGTTGAAATGGGGCCGTTTCCTGAAAGACCTGGCTTTAGGAACCGGTATCGGACTACGCTACGACCTGACCTTCCTCGTTATCCGCCTGGATTGGGGAATCGGCTTGCACGTACCGTACGATACGGGAAAGAAAGGCTATTACAATATTCCGGACTTCAAAGACGGCATGGGCGTCCATCTGGCAATCGGTTATCCGTTCTAAAAAACGGTTTCGAATATGCTTACGCTTCAAGAACGGCTCTTGGAGTTTCAAGACAGTTTCTTCTACGAGGAACCCCAAGTCCCATTCTCAACAATAGAATCCGCTTACAAACGGGCTGTTATATAATCGATTATGTCCAAGCACAGATTGGTTGTCTGATCGTTCACATCCAGTTCGGGATTCAGCTCGACCAGATCCATCGACTTGATCAGATTGGTGGATAGTATATGTTCGACGAAATCCTTGAACTCGTCCGGCATCAACCCTTCGCACACGCGTGTCCCTGTACCGGGTGCAAAGCGGGGATCGATACTGTCCACGTCTATGCTGAAATGGACATTCCGTATCTTCCGTTCCTTTAGCTTCCGTTTGATATCTTCGGCAACAAAACCGATACCCTTCAGGTGGATCATGTCCATCGTGTAAACGCTTAACTGCTCACGCTCGATCAAAGCCTGCTCCCCTTCATCCAGGCTCCGGGTCCCGACCAGGAAGACATTCTGCGGGTTCACCTTATTGCCGGGCGCATAGATATTGACTAATTCTTCGCTCCCCATCCCCATCAAGGCGCTAAGCGGCATCCCATGAATATTACCGCTGGGAGAAGTCTCGCTCGTATTGATGTCGCCATGCGCATCCAACCAGATGATACCGAAATCATCAAAGCTCTTCCCCACCCCTGACGCACTGCCCAACCCTAACGAATGATCTCCGCCTATCACCAAAGGGAAAGCCCCTCCGCGCAACGTGTCGTAGACCAGCTCTGCCAGGTTATTATTGACTTCGACAATCGCATCCAGATATTTCAAGCTCCGCCCTCTGGCAAACTTATCCGCCTCCGAAACCAAAGGGACATACAGATTACCCAGATCGAAGGCCCGATGTCCGTTTTTACGGATAATCCTCATCAGGCCCCGTTCACGCAGATGGTTCGGAGCACGCTCCACACCTTCGCGGTCACACCCTAAATTGAGAGGTACTCCTATCACATTTATCTTCATAGGCAATCAAAATTGAGCGAACGTATCTTTAATAATGCCAATAGCCTCCATCATCTGATCCCGGTCAATGACCAACGGAGGAGTGAAACGGATGATATGGTCGTGCGTTGGCTTGGCAATCAATCCTTTTTCTTTCAGTGCCAAACAGATATCCCAGGCCGCTTTTCCACCTCGCGGCTCAGTGACAACAGCATTCAAAAGTCCTTTTCCACGCACCTGGCGGATCATCGGATTGTCGATCTTCTCCATTTCACTGCGGAAAAGGATACCCATTTCGAAAGCATTCTCCGAAAGATGCTCGTCACGCACCACCTCAAGGGCAGCTATCGCTACACGGGCAGCCAACGGGTTACCGCCATAGGTGGAACCATGTTCACCCGGAGCGATCGTCAACATGATCTCATCGTCGGCAAAGACCGCCGAGACAGGAGTGACACCTCCGGATAAAGCCTTACCTAAAATCAGTATGTCAGGATGGACATTCTCATAATCACAGGCAAGCAGTTTACCGGTGCGTCCGATACCCGTCTGGATCTCATCGGCGATAAAGAGGACGTTATGTTGCCGGCAGAGGTCATAACACTTACGCAAATACCCCTCGTCGGGGACGACCACGCCAGCCTCCCCTTGTATAGGTTCCAGCAAGAAACCGACTACGTCCGGATCGTTCAATGCCTCTTCCAATTCGGCCACATTATTATATTGCACTTTGATAAAACCAGGCGTATAAGGCCCGAAGTCCGCATACGAACTGGGATCGGTACTCATAGAAATGATCGTGATCGTCCGTCCGTGAAAGTTCTCGCTGCAGACGACGACCTTCGCATGTTCAGGGGTTATCCCCTTCACCCGGTATCCCCAGCGCCGCGCCAGCTTCAGAGCCGTTTCGACCGCCTCGGCTCCGGTGTTCATCGGCAACAGTTTGTCATACCCGAAGAACTTGCAGGCAAACTCCATGTACTCTCCTAAAATATCGGCATGGAAAGCACGCGACACTAGTGTCAACTGCTGTGCCTGGTCGGTAAGTGCCTTAATGATCTTCGGATGACAATGCCCTTGGCTCAGGGCGGAATAGCCGGACAGGAAATCAAAATATCGTTTTCCTTCCACGTCCCAAACATAAACACCTTCTCCCTTCTGGAGAACGACAGGCAGGGGATGATAGTTGTGCGCACCAAACTTCCCCTCACGGGTGATGTAATCTTCCGGTCTCATCTTCATTCAGATTTAAAATTAGCAGACTGTAAGTGTTTCTCACGTCCTTGTCCCAAAGATAAGAAATAAGGCTAACATTATGTCACCCAAAAGAGTATGTTAAGAAACATACGCCAGTGTCATTCCTTTCTGTCGGCATCGGACAGATGAATGCCGGTAGTAAAAGGAGTTTCACCGCTTACGTCTGCCTCCATCAGGGATAAAGTCGGGCCCCGGAAGGTTCTATTTAAATGACAATCGCCATGCTACTGTTGTCAAACTGCCTGCTCATAGACCTTTTGCCTTTAGTCGAAAACCTTTTCGCCCTTGGTCAAAAGCCCTTTCGACACTGGTCAAAAACCTTTTCGACTAAGGGCGAAAAGTAAAGGAGTGGTAGTAATGCTGTTAATACCTGTGTATTTGTTGATTAATTAATAATACAATATACATATTTGTAGATCACGTAACAAATAAAAAAACAGTAACTATGAAAAAGGAAAAATAAGTGCCCGGAGCTAATTCCCATCAATAAAAGCGGGCCATCCAAAGTTGTTGGACAGCCCGCATTACATCTGGCGTGTGATAATATATTTGATCTTGAGAATTAAAAGGGTTTGATAAAATTATTACTTTACTACTCTTTACTATTTATTAGTCTTTAATGCTACCGGTTTAAATAAAAAGACAAAAAGGATCAACAAGACGAACGAGAACAGGGTCGAGATGGCAAAGACGACAGGCCAATCACATTTATCCCCGTCACGGAAAAGGCCGATCAGCCAGCCATTCCAAAGCGTCCCGATCAGGAAGCCGATGCCCCACACCAGGAAGAAGAGCAAACCCTGTGCCTGTGCTTTCATTTCTTTTGGAGCCACATTGTCCGTATAGACCTGGCCACCGACAAAGAAGAGGCCGAAGATCAACCCGTGTACGATAATCCCGATATAATAGAACCATTGCAGACCGGTCTCCGCACCGATATAGAACGAAGCATACCGGACCACGAGAGCGATCATACCGAAGATCAAGGTATTCTTAATCCCCGACTTTATCAGTATAGAAGTGGTGATGACCAGGAAAAACATTTCGGCCAACTGCCCAAGGTTCAGCGTCACCGTTATATTCTGCACATGCTCGTCGGCGAGAATCATCGAACCATATACATGGTACAAGTTGAACGGGATGATAGCCAAGAACGTCAGAATCATAAAAACCCGGTAATTCTTATCCTTCATCAGGGAGAAAGCGCTGAAGCCGGTTATATCCATCACCGAGATACCGGCACTCTTATCGACCGAAGGCGGGGTGTGCGGCAGTCGCAAGTTCAGAAGCGCAGCCACGAAACAGACAGCGGCGCCGCAATACATCGGCAGGTTCGTATCATCGAAAGCGGATAAATGCATCACATGAAGGGCGATCACGCTGAAGATACCGGAAGCTACCCATCCTACCGAACCGAACATACGGATACGCGGAAACTGTTCCGAAGGCGTATGGCTCATGGCGATCGTACTGGTCAGGCTCTGTGTCGGCATATGGCAAAGCATGGCCAGCACGACACATGCCATAAGAGGAACAAATGATGTCTGCTGGGCAGCCAGAAGCAAAAAGGCACCTGTCAGTATATTCAATACAGCCAAGATCTTCTCTGCGGCAAAATAACGGTCGGCTATCGCGCCGATAAAAGAGGATGCCATCGCACCGATAGCCATCGCACTTAATACCAACGAGACTTGATACACTTCCAATTTAAGCGTATGGGAAAGGTAAGCAGCTAAAGGAACCCACCAGACTGCACTCAGCATATACTGCATAAACATCATTGTGCAGAGTTGAACCTTCGTTCCGATTCCTTGTTTTGTAGTAAGAGTATTCATATTATTAGAATAAAAGGTTTTTATTACCTGTGTTTCACATGGTACAAATGTATCGATTCCTCCACGGCCGGTTTGTTTGACCTTGTTGCAATCTTTTCCGTATTCATCTCATTCTCTGCCGTTATCATCCTTATTGAGATGATTTATGAAATCCGTGACACAATAAAAGGAAATCCATAATACATTTTTCAGTATCTTTCGCCCATAATAGCAAAGTCATATATGAAACATCTGAAGTTAATCTTATCCATCCTATTCATATTTTGTCTCACCCGGACATATGCAGACGACAGTAACTATCTTTTCCGCCATTATCAGGTCGAAAACGGACTCAGCGACAATATGGCCACTTGTTGCGTGCAGGACAGGAAAGGATATATCTGGATCGGGACACGCGACGGTCTGAACCGCTTCGACGGATATACGTTCAAAGTATTCCGTAACGACCCCGACGAAACCGAGACATTGGGAAGCAACTGGATCACATGCCTGGGGTGCGACATGAACGGCGACTTGTGGGTAGGGACGCTTTCGGGATTATATCAGTATGACGATGAAAAGGAATCGTTCCGGCACATTCCTTTCACAGCAGACAAAGGGATCGACATCTTCCAGTTCGACAAAGACAATAAACTATGGATACTGATGGACGGTAACCTGATCCGGTTCAATACGGAGGACAGCCAGTTCCGTATCTTCGCTCCGGAAGACAACCAAAGCTACACCACTTTTTGCATTACCCGCGAAAACAGTATCTGGATCGGGAGTTCGGACGGGTTGATTTCATTGTTGAATCCGGAAGACGAGACGATGGAGTCCTATAATGTATTCGCCCACTCATCCCCGAACACGCCACGGAAACTTTCCATGTTATATCCCTCTCCTACGACTGATCGCATTTACATCGCTTTCGAGCATGACGACGTGAAGATATTCGATCCGGCCACACGCGACTACCAGGATCTGAACATTCAAAAGATCAACCAGCTTACGATCCTGATCAACAGCTTCCTCGAAAAAGACAAGGACGAATTGTGGATCGGGACAGACTCCGGCTTGTTTATCTATAAGGTCAACACCGGCGAGTGTACCCGTATCCGCCAGGACCCGTTGGACCCATACGCCTTATCGAGCCATTTTATCTCTGCATTCTGCCGAGACAGGGAGAACGGCATCTGGATTTGTTTCCACCAAAACGGCCTCAACTATTATTCCCCTTTCCGCCCTTTCCATGTGCATTATCCCTGGGACGGGCAGTATTCGATGAAAGGAGAAGTGATCCGCGATATCTGTACCGATATATACGGTAATATATGGGTCGGGACGGAAGATGCGGGCATCAACTGCTTGGAAAAGAAAACCGGGACATTCACCAACTACCAGCCGGTTCCGGGGGGAAACGGCTTGTCGCACACCAATATCCGAGGCTTGGCTGCATCAGGTGACCGGCTCTGGATCGGACACGTTATCCACGGCATCGACTTGATGGATATCAAGACGAGAAAGGTTATCAAGCATTACAACCTGCTGAAAGACTCGCTGACGGTAAAGAACAGCACCGTCCGTTGCATCAAAGTATTGCAGGAGGGACAAGTCTATGTCGGGACCGATGACGGTATCTATAAATATGACTTCCTGAACGACCGTTTCCTGTATGCCCCGCAATTTCCTCCTTTCGCAGTAAACTGCATCTACGAAGATCGCTTAGGAAGAATCTGGACCGGCATGTTCAACCGCAGTTTCTATTATAATCCGATCAGCAATACCGGCATGTATCTGCCGTACGACAAATTGAACACCCAACGCCACAATTTCGTTAACGACGCCTGCGAGGACAAAGACGGCAATATGTGGTTTGCTACCGTAGAAGGGGTTATCAAATACGACTTCCAAACCGGCGAATCCCTACATTACACCGTCAAAAACGGTATGCCGAGCAATGTTGCTTTCCGCATCCTACCTGACGAAAACGAAACCTTATGGATCAGTACGGCCAACGGACTGGTCAGCCTGGAAACAGGAACTGGTAAGATCACGACCTACACGGAATCCCACGGACTCATCACTCGCCAATTCAACGATAACTCCGCCTTCAAAGACAACGAAGGGACTTTCTATTTCGGTTCGGTCAAAGGCTTTATCCATTTCAAGCCATCCGAAGTAATCCCGGCAGCCGAGAAGATGAACGTCCATTTGGGAAGCCTCGAAATCCAGAATGAAGCCGGAGAGAAACGCATCATCAACTCTTCCGCCGAATCAGAGGCTAAGAAGATCACGCTGACCTACAAGCAATCCACATTCAGCATCAACTTCTCCGCACTCAACTTCATCGCCCCTAAATCCATCCAGTATGCATACAGGATGGGAAATATGGACAAGGAATGGATTCCGATCGGAGAACGCAACACGGTCTATTTCGCTGAATTACATCCGGGCGACTACACCTTCGAGGTACGGGCTGCCAACCTGTCGAACAACTGGAGCGACACTCCGACACGACTGAATATTACCGTTTTGCCCCCTTGGTGGGCATCGACTCCGGCATATGCTTCTTATATTGTCGTCACTCTCGCCATCATCGTCGGCTTCTTCTGGTCTTGGCGCCGGAAAACCAAACGGGCAATGGCCTACAACATGCAGTTGTTCGAAGATCAGAAAGAGAAGGAACTGTATCAGGCCAAGATCGATTTCTTCATCAATATCGCTCATGAGATCCGTACGCCGCTCACCCTGATCAAGAACCCGCTCGAACGTCTCCTGAAATCCGACAAGATCGGGGAAAAAGAGAATAAGTCGCTTACGTTGATGGATAAAAATGTATCCCGCCTCCTGTCATTGGTCAACCAATTGTTGGACTTCCGCAAAACAGAGATAGAAGGATACCGCCTCAGTTTCGTCCGAACGGAGATCGTCTCGCTCCTAAACGATACAGCCAAGCGGTTCCAAGAATCGGCAACGGCACACAACCTGTTGCTGAACCTCGACTTGTCTTTGCCGGAATTGTACGTGTTCGTGGATAAAGAAGCGATCACAAAGATATTCAGCAACCTGTTTACGAACGCAATCAAATATGCATCCGGCAGCATCATCATACGCCTGCAACTTTCTCCCGATTATGAGACATTCACGATAGACTTTATCAACGATGGCACTCCTATCCCTGCAGAATTAAAGGAAAAAATATTCGAACCTTTCTTCCGGGTGAAAGAAGGCGCTACGGATAAACCGGGGACAGGGCTTGGATTGCCCTTGGCACGTTCACTGGCAGAGATGCACCACGGTAGCTTGCAGTTGGAGACTTTTGCCGACAGCCCATCCATGACGATGTTCCGCCTGACCTTGCCCGTCAAGCTGCCCGAATCCATCAAGCAGACAGAAGAAGAGGCTATAACGCAAACCGTACCTCAAAAAATAGAATTCGTCCACGACGAATCGCGCCCGACGATCCTGATCGTCGAAGACAATAAAGAAATGGCCGTTTTCATCGCCGATGAAGTCAACCAGTTATATAATGTAGAGATAGCCGGAAACGGAGCCGAAGCAATCACGTTATTAAAGAAACGCAGCATTCAACTGATCATCAGCGACGTGATGATGCCTGTCATGGATGGCTTCGCCCTTTTGAAAGAGGTAAAGACGGAGATCGAATTCAGCCATATCCCAGTCATCCTGCTGACAGCCAAAAACACCATACAGTCACGCCTGGAAGGTCTGGAATTAGGAGCCGACGCTTACCTGGACAAACCCTTCTCCACCAACCTGCTGATGGCGCAGATTTCCAATCTGATCTCCAACCGCGACAATATACGCAAATTCTATTTCAACTCTCCTATAGCGAATATGAAATCGATGGCCTATACCAAAGCGGACGAAAGTTTTCTGGAAAAGCTGAACGAGATCATCAACGAGCATATCGGCAATCCAGCCTTAGATGTAAATATGATCGCAGACCTGATGCACCTGAGTCGCCCGACCTTGTACCGGAAAATCCGTGCCATCTCCGACCTGACTCCTAACGAGTTGATCAAGATAAGCCGTCTGAAAAAGGCCGCTGAGCTGTTGATACAGGGGAATATGAAGATCTATGAGATTTCGGAAGCTACAGGCTTCAGCTCCCAGTCTTATTTCTGGTCCGCCTTTATCAAGCAATTCGGTATGAGCCCGTCGAATTACGCGAAAGAGAATAAATAGAAAAAGGTGTGCCTAAACAAAATCCAACTTACTAACAGAAATAATTCAGGCCCGAATCACACGATGTGAAATCCGGGCCTGAAAGATCGTGATGAAACACGTTTGGCCTTATTCCTGATTAGCAAAAAAATTCTTCAATGGATTCGTATACATTTCCAAGATTTTCGTACGCAAAAAAGCTTCATCCTTGTTCGGTAATACGATCTTATCCAACTGACCTTGCAGATAATCTTCAAACTGCTTTTTATCTTTCAGTCCATAATGTTCGCTGAAACGGCGTGTGCCTGTCAGCATATCATAGGCAACATAGTTGCAGGGATAAAAACGATAGTGCTTGTAAATCTCCTTATCGATAATGGAGGCGATAGCGGCGATCAACTCGTTCTTTTCCATATTCGGATCCAATTGCGCCAACTGATCGTTAATCGGCGACGTCAAGGTGAAATGAACACGTCCCTTGTTATTCAGGATACCGGTTTCCATGCTCAACAGGTCGTCACGCTGGCTCTTCACAAAGTCCGGATCATCGCGTTTCTGCTGAAACTCCTTTGCTTTCAGGAAATCGCACGGATCGAACTCGTACGAGATTGCAACCGGAAAAATATTCAATTCCATCAGGTTTGACAGGATATCCTTGTCACCACTCATGTTCAGCATCTTCAAGATACTGCCCTGGGTACGGTCATCCGAATCCTTGGCACGACCTTCACGTTGCGCGATCCAGATGGATTCTTTCGTCTCCGTGATCGTACGACGGATATAAGCGGAAAGGACTTTGCTCACTTCCAACATCTGGCGCACCGGGACATTGCGTTTCACGATGAAGCTATTGTTCAAACGAACCAGCGTTTCGATCCACGGACGGATCAACAAGTTATTACCAATAGCAACCTGTGTCATTCCATACCCTACATCATACAGCATGACGTTCAAAAAAGAGGCATCCAATACAATATCGCGGTGATTAGAAATAAAGGTACAAGGCTTTTTGTCCTTCGGCAAACGGCTACGACCGGAAATCGTCAGTGAGAAAGTGGTTTTATTTGCCACCATCATTACCGCTTCATATGCCAACTTCGCTTTGAAATCCTCCTTTGTCTTGAAGGAACGCATGGTTTCTGAAAACTCTTTCCAATTCACATCCGGATTTATATACCGAAAGGCCCGCTCAAAATCTTCGTTGGCTATCAGCGATTCGATCGCGTCTTTCACCTCGTCGTTATTCAGCGGACGGATATCGTCAAAATCATTAATAGGAACTTCCATATTTTTATAATTGACAATTGACAATGGACAACTGACAATCGACAATTCGTTTCTCATATAATTGGCAATTGGCAATTGTTCATTGTCAATTAGTTAAACTCGTTTTCTATAATATCTGTCATCACATCTTTCATCTCCAGACCGGCAGCCCGTACCTGCTGTGGGATAAAACTGGTTGCCGTCATACCGGGAGTCGTATTGACTTCGAGCAATTTTGGTTCACCGTCCGCCGGAATGATATAATCCACACGGATCAGACCTTTCGCCCCCAATATGTCGTAAATCCTCGATGTCTCGCGTTGTACTTTTTCTGTTTGTTCTGCAGAAATACGGGCCGGCGTTATTTCCTGTACCTGTCCGTTATACTTGGCGTCAAAATCGAAGAACTCGTTATCCGTTACGACTTCGGTGAGCGGGAACACCACCTCCTTATCGGATGTCTTATAGCAACCGCATGTAACCTCGGTCCCGTCGATAAAACTTTCGATGACCACTTCCCGGCCTTCACTGAAAGCCTTGTCAATCGCCGGCTGGATAGCCGAGGCTTCTTTCACTTTCGTCACTCCGAAACTACTGCCGCCGTCGTTCGGCTTCACAAAGACCGGAAGCCCCAAACGACTGACCACTTCTTCGTCTGTCACAGTCTGTCCTTTAAACAAATGTATAGAACGGGCAATATCGACACCGAATCCCTTCAGATAATGATTGCAGGCAAACTTGTTGAACGTAAGTGCGCTTACAAACATACCACAAGAAGAATACGGCATTCCGATCATATCGAAATATCCTTGCAGACGTCCGTCTTCTCCCGGAGTTCCATGGATCGTAATATAGGCGAAATCAAAATGTCTGATCTCGCCGTTCTCACGGAAACTAAAATCATTCTTGTCTATTGGTGTGTGTTCCCCGCCGGGAAGTTTTACCGCCCATTCGTCTCTTTTTACGATGGCAATATATACATTATATTTGTCTTTATCAAGAAAAGAGAAGATTCCTTCCGCACTTTTTAATGAAATAACGATTTCGGAGGAATCGCCTCCGGCTACAATAGCAATGTTCCTTTTCATCATCTATAATTCTTTAGTATTTGCATATACGCGCCATTTATCGATCAACGCAGTCATGTCGGCAGGTATTTCGGAATCAAAAAACATTTCCTCGCCTGTAGTCGGATGAACAAAACCCAGCGTCTTGGCATGGAGTGCCTGCCGCGGGCAAATGGCGAAACAGTTATCGACAAACTGTTTATATTTAGAAGAGGTTGTTCCTTTCAGGATCTCGTTTCCGCCATAACGTTCGTCGTTGAATAGCGTATGCCCGATATATTTCATGTGGACACGTATCTGATGCGTACGTCCGGTTTCGAGACGGCATTTCACCAGCGTGACGTAGCCTAGACGTTCCAAAACAGAATAGTGGGTGACCGCCGTCTTTCCCTGGTCGCCTTCTGGGAAAACCGTCATCTGCATACGGTCACGCGGGTTACGGCCTATATTGCCTTCTATCCGTCCTTCGTCTTCACGCACGATCCCCCACACCAAGGCCCGATATTCCCGCTTGGTTGTCTTATGGAAGAATTGCATACTGAGGTGTGCTTTCGCTTCCGGCTTTTTGGCGACAACCAGCAGGCCGGATGTATCTTTATCGATACGATGGACGAGTCCCAGGGCAGGATCATTGGGATCGTAGGTAGGATCGTCTTTCAAATACCAAGCAAGGGCATTCACCAGCGTTCCGGTATAGTTTCCGTGTCCGGGATGTACGACCAACCCTGCCGGTTTGTCGACCACCAGCAGATCGTCATCTTCGTACACGATCTTTATAGGGATATTTTCAGGGAGAATCTCGAAAGTCCGCGGAGGTCGTGTCATCATAATTGTCACAACATCCTCCGGTTTCACCCGGTAATTGCTTTTCACCGGTTTGCCGTTTGCCATGATACAACCGGCATCGGCAGCCGACTGTATCCTGTTACGCGTAGCACCGAACATCCGGTCTACCAGGAATTTATCCACACGCAACAACGACTGCCCGCGATCGGCCACGAAGCGGAAGTGTTCATACAGTTGAGGAGCCTTATCTTCACCCTCTTCCGGTTGTAACAGGTCGTCTACCTGTTCATCATCCATTTCGTCTAAAAACTCATCCATAGTTAAAACCAGTTTTCTTCTTCACTATCCAACGATTCGACCGGCACGCTGTCATCCGGTAGTCCGAGCGAGTCGGCCGGCATCTCAGCATCCCCACTACTGACCTTCAACACCAACGGAGCGGTAAGCGGTACATGCTCGCCTTTCTGCAAAACACGCCCGTGCAGCTCGACACCAAGAGCTAAGTCTTTAAAATCACCGGGGACATATTCGATCTCGATCTTTTCAAACCCGCGGGCACGAAGAATGGCGTAAGCCTGCCGGAACGAAAGGTCTTCCACTTCCGGGATTGTCGCCATCTGCGAAGTGAGCGCATTCACGGTGACGAACACGATACGTCCTTCCTTCACCTTCGAACCGGCCATCGGGACCAGCTCGACAATCGCACCGGGCTTCACGTCTTTTGAAAAGACGGAATCGATCACGTTATAGCGTAGATTACTATTCTTGAAAAATTCGGCGGCCTCTTCCATTCCCAATCCTTTAACATCCGGCACTACCACAGCCTCATTATGCCGGGTGTACGAGTCGAGCCACTTCAATGTTCCGAACACCAGAGCACATGCCACGACCACAGCCAGCAACAGATTTAAGACGTACGGATTTTTTATCAGTTTAACCAAAAAGTCTTTCATTTCTATCTTGTATTTGTCGGCGGATCAAAAGTAGAAAACAAAGCCGTTAAAACAAAGAAAGTAAAGGCTTTTTAGTAAAAACCTCTACTTTCTTTATGAAAAATCTTCAAACGGAAAGAATTATCCGTTGTATTCGTCAGAAACTGTTAATTTAGCTCTTCCTTTAGCACGACGAGAAGCTAATACTCTGCGGCCATTAGCTGTAGCCATTCTTGAACGGAAGCCGTGCTTGTTCTTTCTTTTCCGGTTGGAAGGTTGAAATGTTCTTTTCATCTTTCTGTATATTATTTATTATTATCTTATTCTCATACCAATTTGGGCTGCAAAGATAGAGGCTTTTTTTTAATAAACAAAGAGTTGCAAGAAAAACTTTATCTATACAGAGTCTCTTTTAATCACAAATAGAATATTCAATCAAAGTCGCCCTTGTCTATTATCTTTTTTACTTCTTCCCTCATTTCCCGGATTGCGGTCGTTTCCACCTTCGGCTTTTTGGTCAGCACGACACTGGCGGCAGCCCGCAATTTATCCACCTGGTAGAACTCCGGCTCTGCATATAGCTTTGCTAACAAATAATATGGATACAATCTCTCCGGCAGTATCCCGATAGCCTGAAGCAATTCTTCTTCCGCCTCCCGGTAATCTCCGAGCGTCTGCCGGTTT